>NZ_JBQLZL010000029.1:0-119683 GCF_052168255.1 Almyronema sp.
GCTGTTTCATGAGCCTAAATCGAGTTTAGTGTCTGTTTTTTTAGGGGTTCGCGCAATTGGGCTTTGAAAGTGGCTCTAGTAGTCGGTTTTGAATGCCTACAGTCGCAACCCCCCAAACCCCCGCAAGGGGATTGAAACAATGAGGCTTAGGTCATTCCCTGTCGGTTGCATACGCTACCGTCGCAACCCCCCAAACCCCCGCAAGGGGATTGAAACGCTTTCATGGTGGCCAACGATGCCGCGCTAGGGGGTCGCAACCCCCCAAACCCCCGCAAGGGGATTGAAACAAGCGCATTTGGAATGGTCTTAGCCGCATTTTTGGTCGCAACCCCCCAAACCCCCGCAAGGGGATTGAAACCGACCACTCAAAGCCCATCGGGGGCAGAGCAAATTTTTTGAGGTCGCAACCCCCCAAACCCCCGCAAGGGGATTGAAACTACGACGTTTCCGTCTGCATCAATAACTTTTAGATTAGTCGCAACCCCCCAAACCCCCGCAAGGGGATTGAAACTGCCGTCTTCAACATCTTTGCCAATCTTCTTGACGCGTCGCAACCCCCCAAACCCCCGCAAGGGGATTGAAACACCATTCTCATCGACAGGAACGATTTCGACAAAAGCAACGGTCGCAACCCCCCAAACCCCCGCAAGGGGATTGAAACTATTCATCGCTAATCGAAAGCTGCGAAAGAGAGATGTCGCAACCCTCCAAACCCCCGCAAGGGGATTAAAACACTAAATTTGATACCCATTCTTCTCCAATTCCTCTGTCGCAACCCTCCAAACCCCCGCAAGGGGATTGAAACTCTCCTTTGGATTGCCGACCTTCTTTTACTTTTCTGTCGCAACCCTCCAAACCCCCGCAAGGGGATTGAAACGATTCGCGATCGCATAAAAAGCCAATTGCGCCCTCGTCGCAACCCTCCAAACCCCCGCAAGGGGATTGAAACGATAAATTTGTGCAGGTCTGCGGGTCTGCTTTCCAAAGTCGCAACCCTCCAAACCCCCGCAAGGGGATTGAAACCGTATATGCGGCTAGAACTGAACTTCCTTTTAGTGGTTGTCGCAACCCCCCAAACCCCCGCAAGGGGATTGAAACTTTAAAAGTAATTAGTCGGGCGTACTGGGTCGATCCGTGTCGCAACCCCCCAAACCCCCGCAAGGGGATTGAAACCACTCACGCCAAGATATTAGCTTAAAGCCAGAAAGTCGCAACCCCCCAAACCCCCGCAAGGGGATTGAAACATTCCTGAATATAAGGGGCGGTACGAAGCTGGGCAAAGTCGCAACCCCCCAAACCCCCGCAAGGGGATTGAAACTGAAAGATGTCGAGGATTATCGATTCCCCGATGCTGTCGCAACCCCCCAAACCCCCGCAAGGGGATTGAAACGAAGCTTGGCGAGGTGAACCTTATATAGGGTATCGTCGCAACCCCCCAAACCCCCGCAAGGGGATTGAAACTTGGTTCTTGATAGTTTGCCGGAGCTGGGCGTCGGTCGCAACCCCCCTAACCTCCGCTAGGGGATTAAAACCCTTACTCAACCGATCGCCAAAAACTGACCCAACTAAAAGCCCTTTATTAACCCAAAAATAGCTCGACGATTACCCGCCCCCTTGCTAAATTCAGGATGTAACACCGCCCACCAACCCCAACCAATCGCCCAACCAGTGCCCTTAGACCGTGCCTTAAATCCATTAAATTAAAAAGAACATGACCCCACTGAGGATCGTTTTAGCCTGCACCACCAGCCGCTATTTGGGAACCATCGCCAACAGCAGCCAGCTAGCCTCAGACGGAATTTTGATCATTATTGCCTTAGGAGCCGCATTTGGCCTATTCAGCTTGCTAACAGGTCTAATCACCCTCCTCAAAAACCCCAAAACACCCCCCATCGGCAGCGGTTGGAGCAGCAGCGACGCTAGCTTTTGGGGTGACTTCTCCAGCCCCGAAATAGGCGACTCCGGCAGTTGCCCCGACAGCGGTAGCTCCGGCGGAGACTGCTAAGAGCGCCCACCCATGCTTAACACCGTAGACGCCCTAGCCGCACTGCTACACGGTAGCTGGCTAGAAAAGCACACCCTCACCCCCCTGACCATTGCCGAATCTGAGCAAATAGCCTTTGCCCTTCAGGTTGAAGCCGCCAACGCCTTAGCCGCTTGGCAACTTTTGCGATCGCACCTTCAGCAAACCCAAAGATACCCGATCCTCTCTGAAGGCTGGGGCAGTGACGACTTCTTTGCCCGCTTTTACTATCAAGAAGAAGTCAGCAGCGGCACCCTACAAAACACCTCACCCGAGTCAATTTTGGCTCAGGTCGCCACAGCCGACACTGACGCCTTTTTAGCCGCCCGCCAAGCCGCCAGCGCCGACTATTTAGAAGACGCCATCCCCAGCGCCCTAGAAAATACCAAAGCCTACTGCGGCACCTGCCCCACCGAGTCAAAAATTAGAGAACTCATCGCCGACGGCACCGTTTGCACCGAACTGGACTTAGAAAAATGGCTATTTAACTGGGAGTTGCAAAACTGCGAAGCCAAAGCGCTCACCCCCCTCGACACTTGCCATCTCGATTGGTTTACCCCCGACAACCCCACCTTACTGCTGCTGCCAATCGATCAAGGCTGGCAGTCACTGGCTTATCTCCACTGGTACGGCGCTTGCAGCGTCGGCACCCCCATCGCCAGCCGCTTTTTGCAAAAGTGGCATCAGCAATATCACGCCGAACTGGTGTGCCACTACGGCACGATGCTGCAACTTCAGGTGGGCAAACGGCCTGCTAGCCCAGCCGCAGCGTTTGAGTTAGCTTGGCAGCAAGTCGCCTTAGCCGAATGCACAATCTTGCTTCCTGGCGTTTCCCTGCGCGATCAGGCACGGGCTTTATTAAACCTCGATCGCTGGTTTTTGCACGAACGCCCCTAGCCAGCCCAAAAATACCTGCGATCGCCCCTAGCCCCTCAAATGATGTTTGCAAAGCCAAAAGGGAATCAGCTTAGAAGTCCCCCTTTTTAAGGGGGATTTAGGGGGATCTCAACCGTTTTGTTACGCAGCAAATATCTTTTCAAACCTCCTCTCAGGCTGATTTTAGGCACTCATCGATCCCCTCTAGCCTCCCTTAAAAACAGTTGCTTATAGACGCTGGCGATCGCCGTGCTTTAGCATAGGCATCTGCGGCAGTTCTTGCCGTTTCCAGCAGCAAGCCTGAAAGCTCAATGGTGAATCTTCCCCTTGATGGTTCGGTACCGCCCGCATTAGATCAAACCAACTTCCCCTCTTTAGAAAAAGCCCTTAAACACTTTTTTGGCTACGACCAGTTTCGCCTGCGCCAGCGGCAAGTCATTGAAGACGTTTTGCAAAACCGCGATAGCTTAGTGGTTATGCCAACAGGCGGCGGCAAGTCGCTTTGCTATCAGCTCCCCGCCCTGCTCAAAATAGGGGTAACGCTGGTAGTTTCTCCCCTTATTGCCCTCATGCAAGACCAGGTAGAAGCCCTGCGAGACAATGGCATTGCCGCCACCTTTCTCAACAGCAGCCTTTCTTTAACCCAACTGCGTCAGCGCGAAGCGGCGCTACTGCAAGGGCAAATTAAGCTGCTCTACATTGCCCCAGAGCGACTTTTAAGCGATGCTTTTTTGCCGCTGCTTCAGCGTTTGGCGCAAACCGTTGGCGTTGCTGCCTTTGCCATTGACGAAGCCCACTGCGTTTCTGACTGGGGGCACGACTTTCGACCTGAGTATCGCCAACTGCGGTTTTTGCGGCAGCAATACCCCACCGTACCCATGCTGGCGCTCACAGCCACCGCTACCGAACGCGTCCGCGAAGACATTGTCGAACAACTGCAACTGCGCCACCCGGCGCTGCATATTACCAGCTTTAATCGGCAAAACCTCTACTACGAAGTTCAGCCCAAAGGCCGTCAAGCCTATGCCCAGCTTTTGGCGCTGGTACAGCAGCACGCAGGCACCGGAATTATTTATTGCCTCAGTCGCCGCCGGGTAGACGAAATTGCGCTGCGGCTCCAGCAAGATGGCGTAGCGGCGCTGCCCTATCATGCGGGCTTATCTGACGCGGCTCGACAAGAAAACCAAAGCCGCTTTATCCGCGATGATGTGCGGGTGATGGTTGCGACGGTGGCGTTTGGCATGGGCATTAACAAGCCAGACGTACGCTTTGTGGTTCACTACGACTTGCCCCGCAGTTTAGAAAGCTACTACCAAGAGTCGGGGCGAGCCGGACGCGATGGCGAAGCGGCTCACTGTACGGTGTTTTTGGGCTATGGCGACATTGCCACGGTAGAATTTTTAATCGATCGCAAACCTGATCCGCGTGAGCAGCGCATTGCCCGACAGCAGCTACGCCAGGTGATTGACTATGCCGAAAGCGCGGTGTGTCGTCGGCAAATTCAGCTTGCTTACTTTGGCGAAGATTTTGCCGGGTCGTGCCAGAACTGCGACAACTGCTGTTCGCCGCCGCCGCTAGAAGACTGGACGATTGAAGCCCAAAAGTTTTTGTCTTGTGTGGCTCGTTGCCGCGAACGCTTTGGCATGACGCATATTATTGATGTTTTGCGCGGCTCTCGCAAGCGACGACTGCTAGAGCTAAACCACGATCAGCTTTCTACCTATGGCATCGGCAAAGATCACAGTTTGGATGATTGGCGGCTTTTGGGGCGATCGCTTTTGCATCAGCGCCTAGTAGATGAAACCAGCGATGGCTATTCGGTACTCAAGCTCAACGCCGCTAGCTGGCAAATTTTGCGGGGGCAACTGGCGGTGCAAATTGCCATTCCCAAACCGCTATCTACCGCTGTGGGCGAAACCAGCGATCGCACCCCGGCAGAGGTCAGCCTTTTGCTGGGCAAGCTGAAAGCCTTGCGCAAGCGACTAGCCGACGAACAGGGGGTACCGCCCTATGTGGTTTTTGCCGAATCTAGCCTGCGGCAGATGGCTCAGCAGCGACCTCAAACCCTCGACGCCTTTGCTCAAATTTCTGGCGTTGGCAACCGCAAGCTAGCCCAGTACGGTCAGGTGTTTACGACTGAGATTAACCAGTTCTGTCAGGAACACAACCTCAGCCCCCAGACTAAAAACCGAATTGTCTCAACCACCCAAACCCTCACCAGCACCCACCTGACAACGCTACAGCTTTATCAGCAAGGGCTTACCCCCGCCGAAATTGCCATCGAGCGGGGGTTACGGCTTAGTACCATTAGCGATCATCTGGCTCGGCTGATTGAATCAGGCCAACCCGTCGAACTCGATCGCCTGGTTTCTCGCGAACGACAGGCGGTTATTCAACAGGCGATCGCCACGATGGGCGATATGCCCCTGCGAGAACTGCGAGAACACCTCGGCAGCACCTACGACTACAGCGAAATTCGCCTGGTCAAAGCTGCTTGGCACCAAGCCGCCCAACGCCGCTAACTCCTGGCAAGGCCAACTGTTTTTGCCTAATGGCAGAAGCCAAAGCCGCCAAAGTTGGTTACTAAGGCAATGTTTGTATGCTCAAGCGACTCTACCAACCAGGGCACATCGCCCCGTTGGCGAGTTTCGTGCAGGTTAAACATAACCGAAAAGCAGCGCTCTAAAGCGGGTCTCGCCGCCGAGCAAAGCAAAACGATGCGCAACAGCAGCCCCGTGGTCAGGGTATAGCCCATATCTTCTAGCAGCCGTCTAAAAATGACAAAAATCGGACGGCGGCGGTTTTGCAGCAGCAAAAAGATCAGCAACTGACGAATAAGTTCTACCAGGGTAAAGCTATTAAGCCGTTGCTCATCAAAGTCGGTCAAGGTGGCGCGAGCCCATTCTCGCAAAGCCCGACTAAACTGATTGTTACGATATTTGGGAATTTCAGCCGCGATCGGCAGCAGCAAATAATCGTTAACCAGTTCTTCTTTGAACTCCCGGAAGGTTTTAACCGAGCGGCTATAGGTGGAAAACCAGCTAGCAAACTCTTTGTAGGATTTGGCTTCGTAGCTTTTGCCCGTGTAGTGATCGAGCGCTTGATTGAGTTGCTGATCGCTCAAACGCGTCGGATTTTCAATCGGCTTGCGAGAATGGCCTAAGCGATAGCTGTTGTAGCGAGCCAAGTTGATGCCCAAGCGCTGCTCGGCTTGCTGCTTCAGGTTTTGGATGCTGCGCTTTTGCTCGTGATCGCTGTCTTTAGTCAGCAAACTGTGATCGTAAAGAAAAGGATAGTGGCGCAGCAGCGTACCCACGGGCTGATGATGCTGAGCGTTGTAGGCATTGTCAGCATCCGGCTCACCAAAGACCTGACGTAAGCGGCTGAGGGCTTCGTACTGGTCGGTTTGGGTAAAGCGAGCCACCAGTTCGCGAATGCGGCGGCTAGCGGCTAACCCCGGATCATCCGTTGGCAGATCTTCAAACAGTTCTATCAAACGGGGGATGGCTGCGTGGCAGCGGGGTTGGCTATACCAGTAGTTAATTAAGGTATAGCAGCAGCGGTTGAGCGTGTATTTAAACTGCCGATCCGATTCGGCGGCGTTGGCTAAGCGATTAACAACTTGCCAAACTTCGGGATCGGGGTAGTTGAGCGCTTCAATAAACAACTTAAAGAAGCGGTTAATAATGGCATCTTCAGACTCTTTGCTACGGTGGTAGCGCAGGTGTTGATAGAGAAAATTTTCAGCAGGGCTAGCATTTTCGACCCAACCGTCGAAAGAATCAAAGGAGTTCATGGCTGTTAAGAATCAGATGAACGGGAGACGCAGCGCCTACGAAGTCTCTAAAGAACTGGTGGTAGCAGCTCCGTTGTGACTGGAGACAGGCTGACAAAGAGATCTATTTCAGATATCTCAACTGTTATTCAAGTAGATGCGGAAACCGGATAGGTAGGGACTGTCCATTATTTTATGGCCAATTCTCAATTCAGATCAAAAAGTTTTATACAGTTTTTGCCGTAACTTTAGATTTTTAGCGCTAAACTATAGCTCCACTGCGCCCAAGAGCTGTAAAAGGTGCTTTTCTAGCGGCTCTAGACCGACGCTATCACGGATGTTCAGGCGTTCATAGGGGCGATCGACGTGCAGGGCTAAGCGCTGGGTGCCAGAGGCAATTTCCCAAATACCTAATTCTGCATTGGTGCTAAGGCTGATGAGATGTTGGTTATCGGCACTTAAGGCGGTTTGTTCTACCGCCGTTTCATGCGCCTGACGGCTGTAATAGGGCTGTTCGGCTTGAATCGACCAGTAGGCCAAAGCGCGATCGCAGCTACTGACCACCCTCGGTTCGTCTGCTGACTGAAATAAAACTTCACAAACCCGGTGCTGAGGCTGTTGCCAGGTAGTCAAACACGCTAGCGGCTCAAGCTGCCACAGTTTGACCTGCTGATCATAGCTGCCGCTTAAAAGCTGGGTTCCGGCAGCATTAAAGCACAGCCGATGAATCCGCCGATTGTGCGCCTGATCGATTATCTGGGCGTGCCCGTGGGGCAGGTACCACAGGTGCAGGCTTTGATCGTCGCCACCGCTGGCTAACCAGCGGCCATCAGCGCTAAAAGCCAGAGCATAGACGGCAGCGGCATGGCCTGATAGCTGGGTTGAAAACCGCCCCGTTTGAACTTGCCATAATCGGATAGAGCCGTCTTGTCCGGCACTGGCCAGGGTTTGGCTGCTGGGATCAAAAGCCAGCGCCCGAACGGGGTCTGTATGGCCGGAAAGGGTATAGGCAAAGTCAGCATTGGCGGTTTGCCAGAGGCGAATCGTGCAGTCGTCGCTGCCGCTGGCTAGCCAAGCGCCATCAGGACTAAAGGCTAAAGTGCGTACCCAGTTTTGGTGCTGAAACACCTGCTGGCAGCGGCTATGGTTGGAATAGAGGTTGACTTGCCAAACCCGTACCGAATCATCGCGATGACCGCTAACCAGCAGCCCTTGATTAAAGTCGCCTGTAAAACTACTAACCGGGTAGCGACTGCCGCGCAGCGTTCGCAAAACCTGGGCAGTGGCTAAGTCCCAAAGCTGGATCAGATAGTCGCTGCCGATCGCTAAATAGCGCCCGTCGGGGCTAAACCGCAAAAAAGAAACGGGTTGTTCAAATTCGGGCGGCGCGGCTAGAGGAGTTTGGTTGGGCAGGTGCCACAAAGCCACCTGCCGCGACTGACGACTGTAGGCTAAATAGCGGCCATCGGGGCTAAGGGCGATCGCGGCGGGTGGGGTTTCGAACTGCTCTGGTAAAAAGCGCCGCCAGGGGCGATCGGCATCAATCTGCCAGAGCAAAACGCTGCGATCGCTACAGCTAACCGCCATCGGTCGCCAGGTTTGAGCCGCCGCCATTGGCTCTAGCGCCGCCGCTGGCAAAAAAGCCACCGTACTCAACCAGCTATCGGTACCATTGCGAAACGTATGGCTGGTTTCGGTGCGCACGTTCCAGTAATGAATGGTTTGGGCTTCGCTACAGCCCATTAGCCAGTCGCCATCGGGGCTAAAACACAAGCTGGTGATTGGGGCAGCGGCGGTAGCTAAGCAAGTGAGACAATCGCCCACCCCCACATCCCAAAGCTGAATTGCGCCGTCATCGCTGCCGCTAGCCAGTATTTGGTCGTCGGCGCTAAAGGTTAAGCAGCGGATGACCTGGGTGACGCCTTGAAACGGATAGGGATGCTCTTGTGGCAAGTTCCACAGCCGCAGTTGTTGATCGTCTGCTCCTTCCGCTAAGAACTGACCATCGGCGCTAAAAGCCAGGGCGTGAATAGCCGCCCCACTGACGTTAGAAAAAACCTGCTGCGGTTTGCCATCGCTCAGCCGCCACACAATGATGCGCCCTTCATCGTCTCCGGTGGCTAACAACGGCTCGGTAGGATGAAAAGCTGCTACCGGATTTTTGCTCAAGGGTTTGGCAAACACGGTTTCTGATAAAACCGTCTGCGATAGGTCAATGCCGTGCAAATTGAGTCGCTGAAAATCGGCCTGCCGCAGCGACAGCTTTGACCATTCAAAGGCTGAGAGGGGCAGATCTAGCTGCTGGCAGAGATTGATCAAGTTGCCAGCCCCATAGTGATGTTCGCCTAAAGATGAAGAACTCATAGCCGCCAGCAGCCGCCCAAACTTTTCGATTAGCGCTTGTTTGGAGGGGCAGCGCTGTTGCAAATGAGCCGCTAGCGGCTGCAAAAGCTGACGCCGTTGTTTGTGCTGAATGGCTTCTTTGGCTTTGGCTTGTATCAGGGCATGGCTGTTGAGGAGCCGGGGGGAGGCTTGATCTAACTCGCTTTTGACCTGCTGGCGAAACTGCTGCAAGCAATAAAGCTGAATCAGCGGGCTTTGCCCCAAACGCTCTGGGTCGCGATGAAAGACGCCCAGCGATCGCCCTAGCAGCGAACGGATAACCTGTTCTCTGAGATCTTCTACTGAGATAGCCTGCAACGTTTCAAACGACAGGGGTTCATCTGCGATCGCCAGCCAGTACATCACCCGCTGCTCAGCCGCCGATAGCCGCTGAAACAGGGGTGCAAACGTTCGACTGATTTCGTCATCTAGTTCTAGCGGCTGTCGCAAAAACTGCTCAAGCTGGCCTTGAAAGACGGTATCAATGGTTAAGGTGGTCACCAGCAGATGACGCGGGTTACCGCCATAGCGATCGCGCAGTTCTGCCCAGGCAGTGGCGGCGGCGGCGGAGAGTTTGTTTTGCAGCAGGGCTTGCACTTCAGCGGTTTTCAAACCCGTTAGCTGATGCGATCGCACAGCGGCAGTGTTGAGCAATCGCGCCTGCTCTCGCCCTACCCACAGCAAGCAGCTTTTGTGCTGCCGAACAGCAATAGCTTCTAAAAAATCGCGATAGACTTCACAGCCAGAGCGGTAGGTGCCCAAAAGCTGCCGCGCCGCAAAAGCAGACTCTACCCCATCTAGCACAATCAAACAGCGTTGCTGGTCAAATTGCCGAAGCAGCCAGTCAATTTGCTCAGCCGGGGTCTGCGGTAAAGGCGCAGACGAGCCATTAGCCAAAAAGTTAACTAACTGCGTCAGCAAATCAGCCGTCGTCAACTCTGGTGACAGCCAGCAGCAAAAAACAACGTCAAACTGCGCTTGCAACTGCTGCGCCAGCTTGACCGCCAAAAAGGTTTTGCCAATTCCGGCTTCACCCCAAAGATTAACCAGCCGACAGCGATCGCGGATTATCCAGTCTTTTAACTGCTCAAATTCGGCTTCTCGCCCCAAAAAATTGGAAACATCCAGCGCTAAATCCCCCCAGCTTTGTCGAGGGCGAAGCGGCGGGGCAACCACAGCCACGCTAGACGACGACGCCCCACTGGCAAAATCTTCTACAGGCTGTCCGCCATTGCTAGAGAGAGATAAACCAAAGCGCAGTTTGAAATTCTTTTTGCCAATCGGCTCTTGCAAAAGCTGAGAAAGCCGCTTCCATAGCTTAGGGCCGATGTCGCGTTTGAGATAGCTAGAGCTATAACCAACCCCTTCTGCTGCTTGCTCATACGTCACATTGTCCCAGGCTGCCGAAAGAACAACTCGTTCTGCCTCGCTCAAATGACGCCCTTCTGCGTCAAAGACCAGCGTATCGACTGTACTGAAGACTTGATCAAAGTCCATGCACCCGCGACTTGCATATTGCCCAAATCTTAAGTGCTTAGTTTAACCTGAATTTTCCAGAACTTTGCAGAACTTTTTATAAAGAACCCAGCAGCCGCTAGGAGCCAAAGCGATCGCTGCTGCCCCTCAGGTTAAGACACAGCTCTGGCTGCAAGCCGCTGACCGCAAAGCTTTGCTTCCTACCCTTTGCCCTTTGCTGGCTGGCTTCAGCGATAAAACCATTCTGGCCAGGGCGGAATTTTTATTCACGCCTGCATGGCCGTTCTGCCTCTGGGCAGAAGCCAAATCAGCCATAATCTGGCTCAATCAATAACGTTCTGGTGCGCTGGAGGTAAGCACTTGTAACCGTTCATCAACGGCTCTTAACGCTCTAGCTGACTGGAGATTTTAGGGTAGATTGACCCCGCTGAACCCTCAGCCTCGGTTTGAGTTTGCTTGTTCAAGACTCGATCAACCAGCCCTGTGAGCCATTCCCACACCGCTACGTCGCTCTCCACTGCCGCTAGCCCTCCCGCTGGTGCTAGCAGCCCTGCTCAGCTTGCTAACCATAGCCCCCAGAGGTTTAAGCAGCGGTTTTGGACTTCCCTGATTTTGACCTAGCCGATTCTTTACTTGTCGGCTCAGTTGCCAAGCTGGTTGGGCGATGAAGCAGCTTCATTCCAGCGTAAGGGTGGCGATTAATGTCGTTAGGTTGCCACAGACCGCCAGCACCAGCAAAAAAAGCAGATCAGGAGGCAAACGTTTTGGCAGAGACTCATTTTTGGCACCTTTACGGAGAAGCTGCGCTCACGTCGTTGGGGTATTTTTGGCAAGCTTTATGGGCTTTTGTGCTGGGCTATGTGATTAGCAGCCTGATTCAGGTTTTTGTCACCCGCGATCGCATGCAAAAAGCAATGGGTAAAGCTGGCCGCGGCAGCGTTGCCCTGGGTACGTTTTTTGGCTTTATTTCAAGCTCTTGCAGCTTTGCAGCGTTGGCAACCACCAAGTCTTTATTCAAAAAAGGGGCGGGCTTTGTTCCGGCAATGGCTTTTTTACTGGCTTCTACCAATCTGGTGATTGAGCTAGGGATTATCATTGCCGTGTTTTTGGGCTGGCAGTTTGTCGTGGGTGAGTATGTGGGGGGTGTCTTACTCATTTTGTTTTCCTGGCTGATCTACAAGTTCACCCGCCCCAAACAGATGATTCGCAAAGCCCGCCGTCGCCTGCGGGAGCAAGAAGGCGAAGCGGACAGCAACCAGGCTCAAACCGACTGGCAAGACAAGCTAAAAAGCCTTGCAGGTTGGCAACAAGTCGCCCACCGCTACTTTATGGAATGGGGCATGGTCTGGAAAGACGTGACCGTTGGCTTTACGATTGCTGGCATCATTGCCGCTTTTGTGCCGTCTGCCTTTTTTCAAACCCTGTTTATCGGCGCCGGTCAAGGCAACAATCCCAGCTTTTTAGCCGTGCTAGAGAACGTCTTGATTGGCCCCATTGCAGCCTTTTTTACCTTTATTGGCTCTATGGGGAACATTCCGCTAGCCGCCATTTTGTATGGCAACGGGGTCAGTTTTGCTGGCGTTATGGCCTTTATTTTTAGCGATTTGGTCGTGTTTCCGGTAATTCGGGTCAATGCCAAATACTACGGCTGGAAAATGGCGCTGTATATTTTGGGGCTGCTGTTTGCCTCTTTAGTGGCGGCTTCGCTAGTGTTGCATTATGGCTTTGCCCTGATCGGGTTTTTGCCCCAGGGAGCAACCGGGGGCGCTCCAGAAAATCGCTTCGCGATCGACTATACGTTTTTCTTAAATCTGGCGTTTTTGGCGATTACAGGCATTTTAGCAGGGTTGCATTTTGGCAGTCTACCGCCATCCGACTCGCACGCCGCTCATAAACAAGGGGGTGACCAAAGCCCGGTAGAGATTATCCTGTTTTGGTTAGCGATGGCCGCCTATGTCTGGCTGGCGGGTGGACTGGTCGCGGCTTATTTGAGTTCATAGTGGGGTGAGCCGCGCCAAATTGATCAGGGGCTAGGCTACAGGCAAAGAGCAGAGGGCTTGGCTGTCAGAGGTTTTAGCCAAGGGCGGGTCTAGTTGTGATTACGGCTCTAAAACTGTGAAGCTTAAAAAAGGCGTCAAGCTGCTAGCGGCGATCGCAGGCACTGGCCCCCTGGTTGAGCGCCAGCAGCGCTATGTTTTAGCGTTACGCCTCTGGTTGAACCACGGGGAGCGGGTAAACTTGCCCAATCAATGCCTCTCTCACGCCGTAGCCGAACCGACAAAGGTTCATGCAGATGGGTTCTTTGAACACCAGGTTCGTATCGATCGCGAAAATTTGATAGCAGGCATTTTTTACGCTGTGCAAGGGATGCGCATTGGGGGCTACCGGAAAGTCGCTATCAGTCCTCACCTGGCCTATGGTGAAAAAGGCATTCCAGGGGTGATTCCTGCAAATGCCAAGTTGACGGTTGAAATTAGGGTTTTACGACAGGTATAGCTGTCGCCATCCGCGCTAAGAACGTCACTTGCCGCCAGCCGCTGACTGCAAAGCTTTCTGCCCTGTGCCCTTACCTGACGCTCACTAATTGCTGTTTAATTCAATCTCAGAAACAAGGCTATAAACCTCCGGTGGTGAAAGCACAGGCGCAGCGGGAGGGGTCACCGAAGGCCAAGCTGTTTTTAGCGTTTCTAGATTGGCTAGAATCACCTGATGTGCTTCGGGTTGAGCCTGACTCATCGAGTCAGCAATGGTTTGGTACAGTTCTTCCGCGTAGAAGACAAAGCCGCGCGAGTCCTGATATTCAACCAGTTCGACAAAGCTACCGTCTGCGATCGCCGCTTCATATTCAGCCGCAGCGGTTGCTAGCAGACCGTTCGTTACTGCCATTACAAATTCAGGCGACTGTCGCTGATCGGCAGGTAAAGCAGCGATCGCGGTGTCTACTGCCGCTGTTGCTGTCTCAAACTGAGTTGAAAAGGCAGCGCTGTCGGGTGCTGTTTTAGCCAGGTCGTGCAACTCCATCAGCGTTGATTTGAACTGGGGAACTTCTCGTTCACCAAGCTGCGTTTCGACATCGGCGTATAGCTCATCCACTGGGTGCCCGATGTGAGGTTCGGCTGCTTCATACTCGCCAGCCGCAATTAGCTCCTCTGCTACCATCAGGTGACCTTTCATCAAAGCGAGGGCTGTCATATAGTCAACGTCGGCATTCCCCGTAGTGCCGCCTTCGCCACCTTCACCGCCTTCACCACCTTCGCCGCCAGCAGGCGCAACTTCAGCGGCGCTTTGGTCAAGTCCTTCGCCACCAGTGTCGGTGTCTGGGGTTGAAGTTCCGCAGGCGGCCAGCGTTACCGCTAACCCCGTCGCCAGAAAAATTTCTATTGTTCTTCGCTGCATAGTCATGGCCGTTCTGTTAATTGACTTTAATTCTCATCTAGTAAAGTCTATTTAAGGTTTATCCTGAATGCTTTGTCAACAATCTTCGCGGGCACTGAATCTGCCCCAGACTTTGTTCCTCTTCTCTCAAACTGGGATCAGACCTTGATTTTTCGTAGGCCAAAACAGCACAAATTCGTCAGTTTTCCCTGGACTGACGAAAGAGGGTTATAGCGGTAGCCACCCGCGCTGAGACACGTACTGGCTGCAAGCCGCTGAAAGGTTTTCCTTCTGTCCTCAGCCTTCTACCGTTGGCGATCGCGTCAAGCAGGCAGCACATCAAACCAGCCCATGCAGCCTCGCTCAGCCAGAGTGTCTTGATGGGGATGAAACATGAAGCGTCCCGGATAGCGGTAGGCAAATTCTAGAATGTGGCGCTCGGCGGTTCCCATCGTAATCACGTCGCTTTCTTCAGTCGGCTGCAGCGATCGCCCAGTGCGATAAACCTGAAACATATTGGCGTGGATATGAAAGGTAACAGCAGCGTCAAACTCAATCATGTTGAGTAAATAGAGTCTGATGCGCTGGTTTTGATAAATGCGGATAGGATGGTCGCGGTAATAGTTGGGAATGCCGTTAATGGCGTAGATTTCATTGTGATTGTCGTCATTTAGGTCGTAGCCGCCCATCACCATCACCAGTTCGTCTGCAGGCGATCGCCCGCCCGGTGGATCGACAATCAGCAGACCGTACAAGCCCTTGCTGATGTGGCGAGTGACGGGGGCAATGTGACAGTGATAAGGATGCACGCCATACGGCTCGGCGTCAAATTCGTAAATGGTAGTTTTGCCGTGGCGAATGGGGGTAATGCCATCCATCTCAGCCGCATGGGTACCGTGAAAGTGGAGACTGTGGGAATGGCCGTCTTCATTGTGAAAAACAATCCGCAGGCGATCGCCCGCTGTAGCGCGTAGGGTAGGCCCAGGAACCCGGCCATTGAGGTTCCAACTGACATGAGTAAGGGCGCTATTGAGCGGTAAAACAGTGCTTTGCGCCGTCACCTCAAATTCACGCACCGTCCGGCCATTTTCTGTTTTGACTACCCCTCTGTCAAACTCGCGCAGCAGCGTCATCGGGTTAAAGTTACCGACAACTGCCTGGTTGGCTTCTGCTAGAAGCGGCGGAATTCGTACGGCTGCCGGGGCAGATCTGGCTGGCAGCAGCCGTTTAAGCGCGATCGCACTGGCTCCGGCTCCAATAGCCGCACCGCCCCACAGCAACACTTGACGACGATTCCATTTGGGCTGCGAAGGCTGAAGGGGATTAGCAGGAAAAGACATAGAAATCAGAAAACACAGCGGCAAATTTAATGAGAAATGATCTTATCTAAGCATACTGACAGGTGAAAACAGTTGTCCTTAAGTTCAGCCTATAACTAACTACAGCGATCGCTACTTCTAAAAACCGCTGTCAGTAGTAAGGTAAAGACTGAAACTGAACAGCACCGATGCGGCTACATGGGTTCCTACCTCCCTCAATCTCAAATCGCTATAGCTAATGGTGTTTCTCACCTGAAACCTAGCCAACTGCTAGCCCACCAAGGCCATCCCCACGCCGAAGATGCGCCCCACCCACCCTCGACCCCCCAGGAAACATCAGCAAATTCGCCACCAGCAGCAGACCCCGCTGCAACCTCAGAGCCAGCCGCAACCCCCTCAGGCTCGAGCCTAGAGTCAACCAGCGGGTCAGACCCCTCGTTGACTGCCCCCGTTGCCCAGACGAGTTTGGCAGATGGCTTGGCTTTTGGCTTGGGTGAATCTTTGTTAGGCTTGCTGGTGGCTAGCCCTTTTCTACTGATGGCTTTGAGAAAATATCTGCAATCTCGCCCTTGAGCTTATAGTTTGCCATGACGCTTAATCGTGTTCGCTTACGCCAGTTGCACAGAGCTTTAGCCCCTTTTATGGTGCTACCGCTGCTGTTGACCTTAACAACGGGGATGCTGTTTCAAATTGCAGTTGCCAGCGATCGCGCCAATGATTTTTTTTGGTTGCTCGATTTGCACCGGGGTAAATTTGGTCAAATCAACCTGGAATTTGTCTATCCCATTCTGAATGCGTTAGGGCTGCTAACCCTTCTCATCACCGGGATTTTAATGTGGTTCAGACCGCAACCTAAAAAGCGTACATAAGCAACATCGAGCTAGTTTGCCAGGTTGGTATAGCCGTAGCCATCCGTATTGAGACACTTCAATGACTGTAAGCCGCTGATAGCAAAGCTTCCCTGCCGTCCTTAGCCGTCTCAGTCAACATTTGCCGCCATAGCTAAATCACGGGGGCACTCGCTAGCAGCATGAGCGGGCGAGATGTCAGCCATCTTGTTTGCGTTAGCCCTGACGCCGTTTATCCCCACTACACAAGCCGCAGCCGTCGAACTATAGCTCCAGAGTTCTGATTTTGGATGTTGGCCTAAAATCGGCCTAAAAAGCTCAACTGGCACATACCTAAAATCTGCATTCTCTCGTTTGGGCAAAAACGGGAAAAAGCGGTTTCTGACTTGAATGGTTGCTCACTGATGCAGCCATTCAAACAAACGAATAAGTTTAAATTATTGAATTCGAGAGGCTAGAATGATGCCAGGAGGCGGACTTGAACCGCCGACACGAGGATTTTCAGTCCTCGCCCAACTCTTATTCTAAGGGCAGTTCAGGCTTCGCATGTAGGCTTTACCCCAACCTTACCCCAATAACTCACAATTCAGGTGTTTTTGGAACAGGTTAGGTCAAGTCGAAGAAAGTAGAGCAAGTGTTCGCCTTCCCCCCTGCCCCTCAATCTTTAGCTTCCGCAGCAAAAATTAGTCACTTACTTAAAAGCCATCACGGGTTTGCCCTTTACCATCCACATCTCAGTCTTAATCCCTGCCTAGACTCAGGAGCATCAACTGAAATGAGGGGGCTAGCAGGGCCATGACTCATGAACAGAGACTAGAGGATTTGCTCGCAAATCCGGCATCTTCGCAGGGACTTTCGCCACAGGAGGCTGAGATCTTCCAAGCCATGTGTGGGGAGCTGGGCGGTTTGGTCTCCCAAATCGCAGGCTCAATCGCGGCTGAAAAGGTGAATCAAGTCTCATCTGGGGCAACCGTTGATCTTTTGACGCTTTTCCAAAGTGTCTCTACTGCTCTAAGCGACAACGCTGGAGAAGAGTCACTGTGGGATCAGTTTCAGGGGCAGATAGCGGAGGCTAAAGTGACGCTGGCTGAAATTTGCCAAGGTCCCGTTTCTGTTAACGAACTGGATGCTGCAAAATGCCAGGTTGAAGCGTTGCTGCAACTTATGGAGCAAGTGGGTGAGTCAGGAGTCGCAGACACCCGGCAAAACCGTTACTCCTTCTGGAGCAGGTTACCGAGCCGAGCCAGGGCAATTCTCTTCTACAAACTTTTTTAAGGAGGGGAAATGAAACCGCTGCGGAAGCGTCTGACGCCGTTGCTGTATGGGTTGGCGTTATGCTTACCTTTGGCGCTCAAGCTGTGAGTTCCTCTGGCTTTGGAACAGGGAGAACGGCTTGGATTATTGGGGAATCTCGCAGGCGATCGCTTATCCGACAACCTGTATACCGTCGATAGCGTTCAAGGATTGCTACTAACGGTTCACCAGCCCAACCAACCACCCGTCCAGTGTCAACTGGCAGGACTGACGGAACCGGATGAACGGTGGCGGGATGAAGCCACTGGCATTCTCTCGATGCTGGTGCAAGCTTCTCAAAATCGAGTCACGATCAGTTTTACCGAAACCAAGCAGCCCGATTCAGTAGCCAGCGCACTGGTACAGCTTCCAACCGGAGCTTATGTGCAGCAGATTCTGCTCTTAGAAGGTGTCGCACAGCTCGATCGCACCCAGCCCAATAGTTTACCCACTGAGACGGCCCAGATGTTTCAACAAGCGGAGGCATTGGCTCAGGCAGAGCGCAAGAATATCTGGAGTCGGAACTGAAGACTGTAGCAGATTGCCCACTCTCAGAGTGAACCCATCTGCAAGGCTAGGCAAAATAAGCGGGTCATCATCATGAATGGCATTTATGGTTCAAAAGTTCAAGACAAAGATCACTTGCCAAGTTGGATGGCAGCAGCCAGAACCCTGGGCGTTGGCCTTATCTTTGCAGTTGGGATAAGAACCTTCGTAGCAGAAACTCGCTTTATCCCATCCGATTCGATGGTGCCGACGCTGTTGGTGGGAGACCATTTGATTGTTGAAAAGCTAAGCTACCACCTCCATCTTCCCCAGCATGGAGATGTTGTGGTGTTCAAAGCGCCTCCGGCACTGCTGGAACAGAATCTCCGTGACGATCTGATCAAGCGTGTTATCGGTTTGCCGGGTGATGTAGTCGAAGTCAGGGCTGGAAAGGTCTTTGTCAACGGCAACGTTCTTGAAGAGCCCTATCTAAAAGACCTTCCGAATTACGGCATTGGGCCGATCGCTGTCCCAAATGGTCAATACTTTGTGCTAGGTGACAATCGGAACCACAGCTACGACTCCCACTACTGGGGATTCGTCCCTGCTGGGAACATCATTGGTCATGCGGTTTGGTGTTACTACCCGTTGACGCACTGGGGTAAAGTCGCCTCTTGAGATCGCTCAGGTGTAGCTACGGGCAGACAGAACCGAAAGGTGGTGCCTTGGCCTAACTGGCTTTCGACCTCGATATGACCGCCCTGGAGTTCTACGAGTCTTTTGGTGATGGCCAGACCAATACCGCTACTGCCTGTATTGGAGTTCCGGGATTTGTCGCCGCGCCAGAACCGCTCAAAGACCCAAGGCAAGTCTTCGGGGGCGATGCCTTCGCCTGTGTCCGTGACGGCTACCCAAAACTCATCAGCCTGCGCCCAAAGCTTAACTTTGACGGTGCCTGCGGCAGCATGAGCGATCGCATTGCTGACGAGATTGATCAGGATTTGTTTGACGCGATCGCGATCGCCATACACCTCAGGCACATCATCAGAACCTGTAATTTCTAGCTGACACTGAGCCTGGGCTGCTTGTTCCTTCAACATCGTGAGAACACTGCGCACCACTGGCAGCGGCTGAAAGCTGTCCAAGAACAGGGGGAAATGCCCCGCCTCCACTTTGGCGAGTTCCAACATGTCGCTGATCAGCCGATGGCATCGCCCCATTTCGGCGAGCATCTGTTGGGTAATTTCGGACGAAACCGCCAGACCGTCTTCAAACATCTCGACATAGCCGTAGATGACTGTCATCGGCGTGCGCAGTTCATGGGCCAAATCGGCCATTAGCTCCTGTCGTCGTTCTTCAACGCCATGCAGGCTTGCAATCAGGCTGTTGATGCTGAGACTGAGACGATGTATTTCGGGAATAGAGCTGGATGGAGCCCTCGTCGCTAAGTCTCCAGCCGCCGCTTGGCGAACCGACAATTCAATTTTTCTCAAAGGACAGACGATGAGTTGACCAACGGTGCAACCCCAGGCTGTAAGGACGAGCACAGTAATGACCACTGAAAACAGGGTGCCTTGATTGTTGATCTGATGAAATCGGACGAGGACGTCTCGGGTTGAGAACGCTTCTCGTTCGCGGATGCCTTTTTCCAGGTCGATGTTTTGTTGCAGGCGCTCCACCTCACGGGTAAACGCCAGGGATTTGTAGGTATGAGAAATCGCTGTAATCAGCCCAACGCTAATGGCTCCGACCAGAATATGGGAAAGCCACAGCCGCATCCGCAGGTTTGGAGAACGCCTACGGACAGCAGGCTTCGCTTTAGGCAGCATCGGGCGTGTCATTGAAGCTATACCCGACGCCGGAGACGGTGCGGATAAACTGAGGCCGATTGGTCTCCAGACTGAGCTTTTTGCGGATGCGCTTGATGTAGGAATCGACGATGCGCTCGTCGCCAAAGTAATCGGTGCCCCAGACCTGATCGAGCAGTTGAGTGCGACTCCAGACGCGACCAGTGCTTTTGGCCAATGTCACCAGCAAATCAAACTCGACGGCGCTCAACGTTGCGGATTGCGGTTGACCCTCATCCCAAGTCATCCAGACTTCGCGCTTGGCGATGTCGATCAGGAAGTGGGGCGTTTGAATGCGATCGCACTCAGCCTCTTGCTGCCGCATCTCCCGACGGAGCAGGGCGCGAATCCTCACGAGCAGCTCGCGGGGGCTGAACGGTTTAGCCAGATAATCATCGACGCCCGTTGAAAAGCCGATAATCCGATCCATTTCGTCGGCTTTGGCAGTCAGCATCAGAATGTAGGGATCTTTTGGGGCTTTGGCCTGGCGGATGCGGGTACAGACTTCCAATCCATCCATTCCCGGCATTCGTAGATCGAGCACTATCACATCGGGTTGATGAGTTTGAAAGGCTAAGAGCCCCTGGTGACCGTCATGGGCGACATGGCAGGTGTAGCCATCTGATTCGATGCACGTCCGAATCATTGAAGCCACGTTGACTTCGTCCTCAATGATGAGAGTTTATATTGTTACCAAATTTGCTGAAGGTTAGCCTGAGAATAATACTAAGGCAAATAAGATACAGATTTTCCATAGAAAAGCTGACAATCATGTATCCCAATTTCTCGAAGAGTCTAAATAGACATTAATACAATTGGATTTTCTCTCTTAATTCCTCCAAATCAGAGATTTAGCTCTTAAATGATACAAAAGCTTTACTAGCTTGATCTACTGTCTACAGTCAAAATGTACTTAGCTCTTAATGGATCTAACACAAAGGAATCAAACTTACTTAGAATGCCAGATATAGCACCTTCTACTCTTTCTGAGTCCTTCATTTCGACTTCGATTGTTTGCCAGTCGGAACTAAAGTTATGTGTGTACTGATCCCATGTTGATAGTTTGAAATTGGAGTAAAAGTAAAAGAATCTTATATTGACTTGCGAAAATACGAAAGCAATCTTGCACTCTTGCCAGTCTAAGTTTGGATATTTAGGATGGGCATCAATCTTAATCAGCTTAAATGGAACATCCACAGTCAATTCAAACCCAGATATTACATATTTTACCTTGTCATCACCATAGAGATATGACAAGCTAGCCATCGCTTGGATAATAGGAGATGAACCTGAAGCTGCTTCGCGTCTGTAAGTGACTTTAGAAAAATAGTCGTTATTATTTTCCTTTAGCCATTTCCCTATAGAATCATCATGTTCCGAAATGGATTTGTTGTCGCTTTCAAATTCGATTTGGATATCATACAAATCAGAAATTTCTGGCGAATAAATGTAACTTCTTACAGAAGCTTCTATAGACTCAAGAGTTTTCAAGGCTTCCTCCCTGGAGCAATATTTTTGAGAATCTTGCTTGATAAGTTCTACTAGCGTCAATATCTTTAAACCATCATCTTCAGATTTGCTTTCTAATAGGCTTCCCATTTGCCCCAACAACAAATCTTTCATTTTTTGATTAACAGAACAGAATACTTCCGTAAAACCGGCTTGAGTAACGAATAAAGGCTTTTGCAATGCATTAGTATCGAAATCATCAGAGATCGAATCTATGATGTGTTTATATCGGATTTCTGTAGAAGGATAACTTGCGACTGCATCGATAAAGCTTTTTGTAAAGTGGCTTATTACATTACTCTGGTATGATGATTGATTATTCATTGACGAAAACATAAAGTAGCAATGCTTGAACTGCTGCTTCGTCTCAATTATGTGTTTCGAGAAAACATCATTGTCTTTAATATAGGTCACTCCTGAATGACAGGCATCAATGACTTTAACTATCAACTCTGGATTAAGTTGTCTTAGAAAGTTATCTAATTCAGAATTTGCTAGAGTTGTTTGCCTATAGTTAGATCTGTCAAAATCAGTCAAAATATAATAAAACTCGTTTTCACGAAAGTCTCCATGACCAGTATAGTAAAAGAAAACTTCATCAAAAACTTCTCCTTGGTTTTTTGAAATGAAGTCAGATAGTTTGTCTTTGACCTTTATGCTAAACGTTTCTTGGTTAATGAGAAGTATTTCGTTGTATTTGCCTGTTGCATCTAGCAAGCTTTTCATTAGTTGACCATCTAGAACGCAGCCCGGCAAACAACTTGTTCCCTGATACTCACTCACTGCCAGAACAATTGCAATATTCATTGTGCGTCATTGAAGAAGGTTCGATTCAATAATACCTATGGTTTGTTGGATGTGGCACTACTCACGGTTGATGGGATATGGAGTAACCTCTGGTCGCGCTTCAACATGTCCCAGGCTCCATCTGTGCCCCAGTATTTAGTACTAAACGATCGCGGACTTTCTGAGGTGATCACCACCGACAGCCATCCCGCCACGATTTTGGTGCAGGGGGAGCAGGGGTTGTCGTCGGTGCCGAAGGGCGATCGCCGCTGGCTGAAGATCAAGAACCAGTACATTGGAGCGCTGTCGTTTACCGCTAAACCCGGTGGGTTCGTCAACACTCGCCAGCAACTGCGCTACCTGTGGGAAGTGCTCTGCCGCTTCCATGTGGTGGACACCGAAATCGTCTGTCAGATTACGGCGGCTAACTCTCTGATGGTGAAAACCGACATGCAGCGGATCCTCAAGCAGAGCAACGTCACCGCTCAGAATGCGGCGCAAAAGCTCAGCATTGACGTGGGGGCGCATATCAAGACAAAGCGATCGGTGGAAGCTCAAGAAAAACTCTATGAAGGAGCGGTGCCGGTACGTATTGGTATTGTGTTTCTCATGCATCGCCCCACCCTGCCGGAACTCGATGAAGCCTGCTCCGCCCTCTCAGACTGCTTTCAGCTTCCGGCCAAGGTGATTCGCGAGACGGAAATCACCTGGCAGCTCTGGCTGCAAACCCTGCCCATCGCCTGGGAAAAGCTGCTGGGCAGTCCCTTCAAGCGACAGCTTACTTACCTAACCCATGAAGCGCCTGGACTGATTCCCCTGACTCAAACTCGTCCCGGTAGTGCCAGTGGCTTTGAACTGATTGCCGATGAAGGCGGCTCTCCGGTACGGATTGATTTTGTCAGTGAGCACCGTAATCTGGCGGTCTTCGGCACCACTCGCTCTGGTAAATCGGTGCTGGTGAGTGGAATGCTGACCCAGTTCTTGGCGGAGGGCTACCCGATTGTCTGTTTGGACTATCCCAAGCCGGATGGCACCTCCACTTTCTCGGACTATGCCGGATTCCTCAAGCCCCGTGCGGCTTACTTCGATATTGGCCGTGAGAGCAACAATTTGTTGGAGCAACCGGACTTGCGCCATTTGCCCGAAGAACAGCAACGGGAGCGCTTTGAGGATTACAAGTCGTTCTTGGAAAGTGCCTTGGTGACAATGGTGTTGCCGTCGGCTCAGGAGGATCCGCTTCTGGAGCAGACGGTGCGATCGCTGGTGGGCCGTGCCCTGACCAACTTCTTCAAAAATGAGGATATTCAGCAACGCTATGCCGCTGCGTTGGAGGGGGGCTTCGGCTCAGCTGCTTGGCTGCAAACCCCAACGCTGCGAGATTTGCTGAGCTTTTGTACGCCTGAGAAGCTGGAACTAGAAGAAGTCGGTGTTGGGTTGATTCGTAATGCCCAGTCCCAGATTCAGCTGCAGCTGGAATACTGGCTCGATTCAAGGGTGGGCAAGGCGATCGGTCGGCCCAGTTCCTTTCCCACCAATGCTCAACTGCTGGTGTTTGCCCTGCGGAACCTTTCCAATGAAAATGAAGCGGCGATTCTCTCCCTGAGTGCTTACTCGGCGGCGCTGCGGCGAGCGCTGGAATCACCCAAGTCCATCTTTTTTATTGATGAATCGCCGATTCTCTTTGCCTACCCCACCATTTCGCGGCTGATTGGACGGCTCTGTGCCAACGGGGCGAAAGCCGGGATTCGGGTCTTTCTCTCGGGGCAAGACCCAGATACCATCATGAACTCGGTGGCGGGGCAGCAGATCATGCAGAACATGAATACCCGGCTGATCGGGCGGATTCAGCCGCTCGCCATTGAGTCCTTTGTGCGGCTGCTGCACTACGAGCGCACGATTATTGCTCGCAACGCCACCGAAAGCTTTTTTCCGAAACGATCGGAACTCTACTCCAACTGGCTGCTGGATAGTGACGGGCTCTACACCTACTGTCGTTACTATCCGAGCCCGGTGCAGTTGGCGACGGTGGCTAACAACCCGGATGAACAGGCGGCACGTTCGAGGGTGCTGGCTCAGTATGGCGGCAATTCGCTGCTGGGCATTGCCAAATTTGCGGAGCAGTATGTGGCGGCGATTCGCGGTGGCTCCAGTCTGGAGGCGATTGGTCAATCTGAACTGTTTTTGTCCACCATTACGGCTAAACCCCAGGAGGGTTTGCACCATGTCTACTGATGCGCTTCATTCACCTACCCGTTCGACGCTGAAACGCTCCGTGCTAGTTCTGGCTTTATCTTTGGGCAGTGCTGGAATCCTGACGGCTCCGGCCCAGGCGTTTGATCTGTTACAGCCCTTCAAAAGCATTGTGAATCAGTACGTGCAGATCTTTGAGGGCTACTATACCCGCACGGTGAATGATGTGTTGGGCGGCGTGCTGGGCGATATTTTGAACGGCAACACGGGAGAGTTGGGCATCCCCGACCCACCGGGAGACTGGCAGGAGCTAGACCAGGTGATTGGGGGCGATGGTCAGGGCGATGTGACGGGGCAGGCGTCGGGGGAGACGCAGCGGCTGGATAATTTCAACGCCAACCCGGTGGTGTTGCATCAGTCGTTGGCGAATGCCTCAGACCGCGAAAGTGCCCGCAGTATGGCGACTTCGGTGTTGGGAACAGAGGGGCAGACGGCGATGAAGCAGGAGATGGATGCGGCAGAACAGGCGTTGAGTGCGATCACTGATAAGTCTCAGGAAGCCCAGTCGCTGGATGTGACCCAGGACGTGATGAAAAATTTGACGGATATGGTCAGTCATCAGAGTCAGCTGGAGTCGGGCAGCTATGAGCAGTTGATGCAGCTGCGGCAGCAGTCGGCGACGGCAAATTTGATTGGGTCGAACATCTCGGAGGCGCTGGATGAGGGGAATCGGGCGAAGCATGCGGAGGAGATGGCGGGGGCGCAGCAGGTGGTGCAGGCGGCAGCGAATGTCTATTTGCCAGGAAGCATGTATTAGCTAATAACACGGCTATTTCAGGAACTGAGATTGATCAGCGCGACTACTGCCCACTAGCTAAC
Source organism: Almyronema sp. (assembly GCF_052168255.1). Taxonomy (NCBI): domain Bacteria; kingdom Bacillati; phylum Cyanobacteriota; class Cyanophyceae; order Nodosilineales; family Nodosilineaceae; genus Almyronema; species Almyronema sp. The sequence continues at coordinate 25,065 of NZ_JBQLZL010000029.1, forward strand.
AGAATGATAAAAAACCTAAGCAATTCAAGGTCCTCATAGGAAAGGAGAGATTTTTATACTGAACTCGTCTACTTAATCCTCCAAGTATAGGGTAGGTGGAACAGTTCATTCCAATAACGAGTTAACTTGCAAAGACTAATTGTTTTCTCAAACTTAAGACTCGTAGTTAAAATCTGGGTGTGAACTAGCTACCCCTCTCCAGAAATACTGAGTTAAGGCGCTTCCCAACTTCCTTTCTTCTTCAGGATTTCGAGGTAGAGGCCAACGAATATGCTTATACAAATCTATTCGATAAACATCAAATAATGACTCTAATAGACTTCCAAATTCACCTGCTACCTCTAGCAAATGAGAATATGAAAATAATGTTACAAGAAATCCAATTATTAATGGCCAAGCAGAAAACATGACCCATACGTTAAATAGAATTCCCCATAACCAAACTCGAGCTATATCATTTAGGTTGAATCTTGTCTCTTGAAAAGTTTGTCTAACAGTTTCAGGTAGTATTAACCAAAGTCTTGGCAAACAAATAGATGCATCTAGACCGTATTTTGAAACAATACGATGTTCGGCACTTTTCATAATATTGCCTAATTGTGTAGGCATTAAATCTTGAACAGGTGGTGACTTTTGAAGCTTTGTATCTATCTGGACAAAAAAAGTTCTTTCTATGGGGCTCAAATTGCCTTCCATAGATCTTCTTGCTAGAACCTGAAACGCATGTTCAATCTCATATCGCCTTTTCTTATGTCTTCTAACTAATGTACGATGTAGAGGCTGTAGATAGTTAGGCCAGTAACCTTGCAAGAAATAGAGCACCTTAGAATCAAAGCTCTGGACAAAAAATGCGGAAGCCAATATTGTCAAGAATGTTGCGAAAAGAATAATAATTTGTGCTATAACCGATTGTTTATTTAGTAACGCTACCAAAGTGTCAAAGCCAAACCTATCTATAAATGCAACCAATCCTCCCACCCAAAAGAGAATCGCTGGCATAAACAGGGTTGTAAGCCAGCGCTGATTTTGTCTACTATTTAGAGTGCTTGGTAACTGGATCGACATATTAGGCTTTCATAAAATTATTTTCTAAGCTGTATCTCTAGTATTTCAATTAACTATAGAAGACTTTCTAGAAGCTATGGATTCCTGATTCTAGTTCGCGCTTGCATCCAATTTTCTCAATCAAAAGAGGTTTCTAAGTCTTTCAAGACTTTGTCAATAAGCTTCGAAAGAGTGGTTTCCATATCTCGATATTTTGTTGAGATTGAATCAAATAACCTTACAACTGCTGTTGTGTCATTAGCATCTACATTTTTTAATTCCAAAATCAAGTCACGAACACTTCTAAGTTGTTCTTCCAATTGCCCTTTCTCTTGTGCATCAATATCTGTTAGGGAGCCGACACTAGAACTAACACGACTATAGTCACCCTGTCTTTCATTCGTAAATGTTTGCTTAAGGCGAGATAGCTCTGGAATCAGACCATATATTTCACCTGTTTTATCTGCTAAAATTCCTGCGATTCTAACATCTGAAATTAAGCGAGAGTAAAAACGTACCAACCTTGCTAATTCTGGAAATCCCTTGCCAATCTTTGTCTTGAATGAGCTGAAGTCACTCTCAATCGAATCTATCCTTTGTTGAGCCTCTAGTAGCTTCGCTTTTGCAGGTGGAAGAAAAATGGGTAAAGGGATAGTTTCATAAACCGTCTTTAGTTCTTCAAATCCCTTCGAAATAAGGTTTATCAATGAAATTGCTTCACTAATTTCCATTAATCTTCCTCTTTTATTGTGTATAAATCTCGATTAAGCTTCCAGTAAGACGCAAGTGCAAGCGCTAATCGATAAGCTTCATGATCATCGCTCGCCTTCAGGGACTCTGCAGTAGTTTGAAACATTTCATGAATGGATGCAGCAAGTTCTGATGCTTTCGAGTATCGCTTCTCATCAAGAAACTCTTGATACAGCTCAGAAGCTTTCACAATCTGTGTGAATATGTCATGGTCCATATTCTCCTTTAAGTGTCTAAAGTATTCCTGTGCCTCCTTTGTAATAGTCACAGTATTAGTGTCCTCTTTTACTGGGGTTGAGGACAAGTTGTTCAAGTCTCTATTGCCTTCAATCTGAGCGCCTAAAGAAGAGTTGCTATCTTCAGCAGGTTCTAGTTTTAGAGGAATACAATGCGTTGGGCAATCTGGTGGAGTTATGCCAATGTCAAATTCATACCAGACATAATCTCCATGCGGACAGATATACTTTCTAGTAAAAGATAGAGATTGAAAGCCAGGTAGGGGTTGAAACGCCATAAGTTCAAATTTGGCTCAACAACAATCAAAAAAAATGAGCTCCTCAACTTTCATACTATTCTCCAATTTCACAAAAAACTTGAGTGAAGTGTAGAAGAGCGCCAGAGAGAGCTACTGGCAAGTCTAAGCCAAAACAACAGAAATGAAGTTCAGTAGTATGCATGTTTTCAGTACATATGTATTTCATCCCCGGAGATAGTGGTTTATTCAAATCATCTCATTGAGCGTGCGAGAGGAACTGAAAAGTCCTGATAATCTAGCTGCAAGACTGCATCTGAGTTGTCTGGAAGATGTGATAATGCACTCTACCCTATCGTTGGTACCAGCAACCTAGAGACCTTGGTAGCGGTCTCTAGCTTTCCTGCTGCCGCGCAACTCAAGGCCGTTAGTCAGCCAGTCTTAACTTTACCGCCACAAATTTCAACTCTATTTTCCATCCCCCAGTCACATCTGCTCCCTAGCCTGAGGTGATATCCCTCACCCTCGCTCTGGAGCACCTCCATGACCTCTCCTCCCCTCCCCTGGCTCGCCGTCACCGGCGCAACCCAGATCCTCCAACAAGGGCTCGACACCTCCCAAAGCATCGCCCAATCCTGGGACCAGCAATGGCTGACCATCTTTGATAGCACCCTCTACGTCGCCATCAACCAGACCGCCGCCATCTTTGCTGCCGGTGCCCTGATCTTCTTCATCGTTCAGTTTGGCCGACAACTCATCGTCGAAGGCGACCTCACCCGGCCCCTGCAAAACCTGATCTGGCCCATCATTGTCGTCTGCCTGCTGGCCAACAACGCCCACCTGCTGGCCGTCTCCACCGTCAGCCTGCGCAGCGTCATCCACACCCTCTCTAACCAGGTGCTCGAAGTCACCCTGCTGGATGTCAAACTGCGCGATGCCGTCCAGTCCGCTACTTCCCGCAGCGCCATCGCCAGCGAAATCAGCGCCCAGCTTAGCCAGTGCGAAGGCATGGTGGGCCAAAAGCAAATCGACTGCCTCACCGCCGCCAATGCCCAAGTGCAGGCCACCATCAACGACTACCAGGGCTTTATCCCTCTGCCCGACTCCCTCCGCAACATTGCCCGCGCCATTGATGGAGCCGTGCAGACCGCTCAGTCAGAAAACAATCCGATATCCGGCGCGGTTTTTGGCACGGCTGGCTTCTTCGCCGGATTCCTCGGCTCCGTCAACCAGGAAATCCTTCAATACGTGCTGCTGGCTTTTCAATGGGCCTTCACCAACATCTTGGAAATCTCGATGCTGCTCACCGGGCTGATGGGGCCATTCGCCGTCGCGGGCAGTCTGCTGCCCTTTGAAGCCAAGCCTCTATTCGCTTGGTTGACGGGCTTCTTCAGCCTGGGCATGGCGCAGGTGTCCTACAACATCATCGTCGGGCTGGCGGGGGTGGTCGTGGTCAATGCGGATGTCACCGATACCCTCGGCTTTCTCGTGATTATTGGCCTGCTGGCTCCCGCTTTGGCGTTGGCGATCGCCGCTGGGGGTGGCCTCGCGGTCTTCAACATCATCACCAGTGGCTCGGCTCGCATGGTCAACCTGCTCGGCTCTTACGCCTCCTCACCCCGCTACTTCCATTCCTTTCGTTAGGGGAAACCTGCAATGCAACTCCTCAACCGTACTCGTCGCTTCCATTCCTCCGACATTCTGCCGCTGTTCGTCTTGGGTACCCTCGGCGTCCAGGGCTTGCTGCTGGTCTTGACGCTGCTGAATACGACCCGCATCACCATGCTGGCCCATCGCCCGGTGCCCTCCCTGGTGCAGCTGGTGGATGGCCATTCCATCAGTACCGAAGCCGTTGACCCCAGCCAGCGGACGCCGGAGGTGATTCAACAGTTCGTCAAAACCTCAATGGGGCTGATGTTCACCTGGAATCCTCAGGGACAGCCTGCCGACACTGCCGATACCAGTGCTGCAACCGATCAGGGGGTGCCTATCGGTCATGGCCGCATCACCACCAGTAGTTGGCAAGCGTCGTTTGCCCTGAAAGAAGACTTCCGCACCGCGTTTCTAGATCAGGTCGCCGCCATCACGCCCCCCGGAGTGTTCAGCGGCAGTGCCCAAAGCGTGCTCAACATTGAGACGATTTCGACTCCGAAAGAACTGGAGGCCGGTTACTGGCAGGTGGATATGGTGGCTAACCTGCTAATTTTCGACCCCACGCATCCGCAAGGACTGGCGGTGCCCTTCAACAAAAGTCTCTTTGTTCAGGCGGTGGAACCCGCTGCCGACCCGCTGCCGGAAACCTCGACGCCGCTGCAAAAAGCCGTGTATCGCCTGCGGGAAAACGGTTTGGAAATCACCGAAATCCGCGACCTGGACATTCAACAACTCGCTCCCAATCCTAGCTAAGCAAGGACGTTTGCCATGTTATCCATCCCCTCATCCGAGACTGAAACGCCGCTGCCGGAAACCGATGAACTCAGTCATCTGGCAGCCCTCACGGGTTACAGCGAAGACCCAGTTACGCCAGCAGCCCCCAGCACCAACGGCTCTGCCTTACTCGACCCAGAAGATTTTGAACCCGAGACCGACCCCACGACACAGCCGCAACTGTGGAGTAATCCCTGGGCGAAAGCCGCTTTTGTGGGTTCAGGACTCGCGATCGCGATCGGTCTCGTTGCCCTCTTTCTCCACAGCGTTCATGCCCCCAGCAACACTCTCGTTGCCGATGAAACCGCTCCAGCGGTGGAAGCGCCCCTTGATCCAACGACGCAAGCTGATGCCGACCCCAGTGAAATTGGCCGACTCAAGACCGTTGAAGCCCTGGGGAGTCAGGCGGAAGCGTTAAAGGCAGAGAAAGCCCAGCCTGAGCCGACTTCACCGACAATAACGACTACGCCAATTCCCGCCACGGCGGTGGCGACATCCCCGCCCCCCGTCAGCCATCCGGCTCCGGTCAGTTACGCTCCGCCCCATGCCTATTCGGCTCCAGTGCGCTCTGCTCCTGTATCGGCGATCGCGGCTGCTCCCACAATCAAAGCCGATCCAGTTGAGCAATGGCAGACCGCCGCCGCATTGGGCAGCTACGGTCAGGTCAGCTACGACCCGGCAAAACCCAACACCGCAACGCCTGTCGCATCAGCGGAAATTCCGGTAACGACAGATGCCGCTGTTAAATCGGCAGATCCTGACCAGACTCGTTATGAAGCCGATGCCGCCGCGATTCTCTCCGGAACACCCAGCCATGTGGTCAGCATTCTGGCGGGAGCGAAAGCCGCTGCCACCCTCAGCACCCCGGTCATCTGGGCGCAGGATTTGGACAACACTCAGCAGCCTCAGCGCTTTGGTCTTCAGCTCACCGAGCCGATTCTAGCTGCCGATGGCACCGCTGCCTTACCTGCCGGTACCCAGATGGTGACTCAGGTAGACACCATTTCTGGAAGCGGTCTGGTAGAACTCTCGGTCATTGCCGTGATGATTCCTACTGCTACTGGCAACCAGGTGGTCTCTGTTCCTGTTGGGGCGGTGCTGGTTCAGGGTGAGCAGGGCAATCCGCTGATGGCGGAGGAATACAACCACGATGCCGGGCGCATCCAGAGCCTGGATGCCAGCGTGGCCCTGATGGGGGCGCTGGGCAAAGTCGGTGAAATCCTCAACCGTCCCACCAGCCAAACCTCCACGGGGTCTGTTTTCTACAGTTCCTCGACTACGACCAATCCACCGCCGAATATTTTGGGAGCGGTGCTGGAAGGGGGCTTTGATGCGCTGCATGATCAGGTGTCCGATCGCCAGCAACAAGAAATCGAAGACATCCTTAGTCGTCCCAATGTTTGGTACATCCCTGCCGATCAGCCGGTGCAGGTATTCACCGGAGCCTCCTTTGAGGTGGCGCTATGAAACGGATTGCTTTGGTGTTGCCATTGGTAGCCGCTTCGCTGCTGGCGATCGCAACACCCACTTTCGCGGCCCCCATCGTCCGCCAAATCTCCGAAGCCCAAGCGCAGGGACTCACAGGTGACGGGGCTCAAATTTCTGTCTGGCCCGGTTCTGGCACCAATCTGGACTTTACCCGCACCGGGGAAGTGATTCAGCGAGTCTGGCTCGATGACCCCAGTCGGCTCACCCTGGATTTCGACGGCAACCTCTGTGGTCAGGGAAATTCCGGGAATTGTGATGGGGCCGGAGCCAGCGTCATCCACCTCAGACGAGTGACGGGGATTCACTTTGAGAACCTGCCGGAAACTGTCTTTACCTTGCTGACGGTAGTGACCGATTCCACCGCAGGGCGTAAGGTCTATCAGTTTCAGGTGAACTATGGCTCGGGCGATCCACAGTATGCGACGGTGGCGATCGCTCCTAATGTATCTGCTCAGTCCTCAACAATCGTTACCATCAGTGGTCGGTCGGCTGGTCTCCTGGATATTCAGCGGGGGCTGCGGAGTGTGATCGCATCCCAACTCATTCCTTCTGATAGTCCCGTTATCCCCAAAATCCAAGACTTCCTGGCCCGTGTCCGCAATGGCGCAACGCCCCAAGCGGCTGCCGACGCGGCAGGGATTTCTCTGGCTGTAGTGTCGCGACTGGCGGAGATGGGATTACCTGCGATCGCTCAACCTATCGAGACCTCTCCACCTGTACCGCTGGAGGTCGCCAATCCATGAGCGCTCCCAAAGCCTACATCGGCGTGACTCCCGTTCCCGACGGCATCACCAGCACGGGCAGCAACATCTTCCATTCCCTCCAGGGCCAGAACGGACTGGTGCTTGTGGGAGCAATCGCCGCCATGATGGTGATGTCCTTCGTCGGCAAAAACCAGAAGAAAGGCCAACTGGCCCGAGGCTACCTGGCCGGAAGCGGGGAGAAACGCGCCGCCCGCAAGAAGGCGATGCAGCAACTGCAAGAACACCGCCATAATGCCGTCACCCTATACGTCGGCAGCGCCATTCGGAACGCCAAAGGCCAGATCAACAGCGGTCGCAGTCTCTGGCTGCCCGATGCCCAGCGGGGCATTGCCGTCTGTGGTGCTCCCGGTTCGGGGAAGACCTTCTCAATGATCAACCCCACTATCCGTTCAGCGCTGGATCAGGGCACACCTGCGATTGTGTACGATTTCAAATACCCCGACCAGACGGAAGTCCTGGCCGCCTACGCCGCCAAACGGGGCTACTCGGTCAGCATCTTTGCCCCTGGTTACCCCGAAAGCGAGGTCTGCAATCCCCTGGACTTTCTGCGGGATGCTGACGACGCGCTAATGGCGCGGCAGATTGCCACGGTGATGAACCGCAACTTTGCCCTCTCCGCCAATGCCTCGGAAGACAAGTTCTTTGCCGATGCCGGAGACCAGCTCACCCAGGCCATTCTGATGCTGGCGAAGGGGATGCCGGAACCGGATTTGATGATGGCCTCCGCGATCTTGAGCCTGACGGATTTGCCGAGTCGCATTCGCCATGCCAAAGAACGAGGAGATGCCGGAGCCGACTGGCAGATGAGCAACTGGGTATATCTGGCCTTTTCCCAGCTATTACAGCTAGCAGGGTCTGAGAAGACCGTGGCTGGAGTCATCGGCATGGCGAGTAAGGTCTTCAGCCGCTTCCTCAGTCAGGAGTTGGTGAGTGCCTTCTGTGGTCAGACCACGCTACCCCTGGATCTAGAAGGCAAACAGCTGCTGATTCTGGGACTGGATCGCCAGCGACGGGAAGCAGTTACTCCGCTGGTCGCCACCCTGTTGCACCTGATTGTCACCCGCAACGTCACCCGTAAGCGCAGCGATCCGCTGGTGCTGGCCCTCGATGAGTTGCCGACGCTGTATCTGCCCTACCTGACCCAGTGGCTGAACGAAAACCGCTCCGATGGTCTGGTGACGATTGTCGGCTTTCAAAACCTGACCCAGCTGGAGAAAGCCTACTCCCGAGAGGTGAGCCGCTCGATTCTGGGCGGCTGTGCCACGAAAGCCCTGTTCAATCCCCAGGACCCGGACAGCGCTCGCCTCTTCAGTGACTACCTGGGGGAAGAGGAGGTGGAAATCAAATCCAAAACCAAGAGCACGGGCAAAGGGGGCGGCAGCACCAGCACGGCAGGCCATACCCAGAAGCGGGCGATTGTGGAACCGGCCCAGTTCAATAAGCTGACGACGGGCAAGTGTGTGCTGATCAACCCGGCCTACAGCCGCAAGGATGAGGGCTCGATTCCTTTGATTTTGAAGGTGAAGGTGCCCAAGGCGGATCTGGCCCAGGAAGCCTGGAGCAAAGAGCGCTGGCCCAAGGTAAGAGAGCGGCTGATTGCGGCGTCTCATCAGTCGTTCAACTCGGAGGCGCATACCCGCGAGCAGTTGGCTTCCCGCATGGCAATCGCCGAACAGCTCTTCCCCCTCCCTAAACAATCAACGCCCAGTGCGCCCAATCTCAAAGACCCGGCGATTCTCAAGCAGTTTCAGGATGTGTTTTGACCCTTGCGAGGTGACCCATGACCTTCGGCGGCTCTCCCCACAGTGCTGAGAAAGTGCAGCACGACATTAATTCGATTTTGGATGCGATCGCTCAGATGCTGGCCAAAGTGCGACTCCAGCAGTTGTTAGCAGAAGAGAAAGAAGCCCAGCAGGAACCGCTGCAGCTCAAGGCAGAACTGGAAAGCTATCCGCTTGAGGTTGCTGAGACAGAGCGCTGCGATGAGCCGCCCTTGCTGACGGGCAATGACCCAAAATTGCTGAAGCCGGTGCCACCGTATCAGTTGGCAGCCACGCCAGTGCGGATTCAGATTGGTGAGGCGATCGTGGCGGGAGCCCTGGAGGGTGACCTGCGGGAGCAGTTGCTACAGTTGCCGCCAGAGCAGGTGGCTTATCTGCGGCAGGTGATGGAGCCCCCAGCTTTGCCCGGTGAAGTAGAGGTAATTGACGGCGAGATTGTCGATGTCGAAATCGACGGGGTACCTTGCTTTCACTATGAGCCCCTTAAGCAGCTGGCTCCCCATCCGGAGCGGATTCCCTATGGGGAAGCGGAGCGGATCATGGGTCAGGAGTTGGGGGAATCGTCAATTCCCCATCCTGAGCTGCTAGTGGAACCTCCAGTGCTGGTAGTGGAGGTGCTGCCGGATGGGCAGGTGGAGTATGACCCCAGATTAGGTGCTCAGCTTGAAGGATTGGCTCAGGCGGCGGAGAACCGCGAAGAACGGACAGAACCAGCAGATGAGGTGGCAGCGGAGTTATCGCCGGAGGAGCAAGCTGCGGTCAAAACGGTGCAGCAGTTCTTTGCGTTGACGGGGTTGCAGGAGTTTGAGGGCCAGCATTATCGGCTGAAGATGGTGGGGAATCAGCTCTCGGTAGAAGCGAAGGATGGGCGCGGGGAGGTGTTGGCGGTAGATGGGGAGAAGGCGATTTCACGGCTGGAAACGCAGGATTTTCAGCAGTTTGACGCCGCAAGAGAGCTTTTGGGAAGGCATCTGAATCAAGGGGCTTCCATAGTATCGGAAGTGCCTAGGATGCGGGTCTTGAGACCTACCGGCCCAGAAATAGAATAGAGATTCAGTCGAGTCAGTCACTTAGAGACTCCTTCCGACTGCTAATGACACTACACCAATGTCGCGCTTGCGCCGCTATCTCGAACCGTTGTCGCTCATCGGACCAGAGTTCTGACCACCCTAACTTCCATTGGCTGAGTAATCGTTGCAGGTCTACCAATTCAGCTGCAAAGGCTATATCTGCCTCCAAATCAAAGTTAGGAACAGTCCACTCGATAAAAAACTGGCTCTCGGTAACGAAGTATTGGGCGACAGCTCCTTGAGCACCATCGTCTGCCAGTAGTTGAAGACGCACTAAATTCAGCATCAGGTTGTCTAGCTGGAAACTTTGATCAGCCTCGAAGTATCGCCGTTTGAGGATTTCCCAATTCATCGCCAAGGTCAACGCCCCTTTGCTAGGTCGGCGTAAATAAAAGTCTCAACTCCGAGTACAAGCAGCAGCAGCAGTTCTAGCCATGAGAGAAGAGCAACTGCAAAAGGGGGATGAGTCACCAAGTACCAAAACGCTGATAGGGCAATTATTCCAGAAACAACAAAGGTAATCTCGTCCACTATCAGTTGCTGAATCTTGCGACGTCTTCGGTGCTGGTCGCTACGGTGTGCAAGCTCCCAGCCAAAGAGAGTTTCAATGTCTTCATGACCTGTGTGGGCTTTGACTTTATCAACTAGTTTGTAGCGGATGTACCTGCCAATGGACGAAATCTTCTCGTCATTAACGACATAGGTCCACCCTAAAATGAGGCATACCCAGGGAATCACCAAAAGGGCATAGTAGTGGGCGGGATCGGACACGGCAAAGGAAACGATTGCCCCAAATACCCCTAGAGTCGCATACAGTAGGTTATCTCTGAAGCCGATTCGCTGCGCTTGCTCCGACTTCAGGCAGTTATACTCGGCTAGCAACACATCCAACGAAGAATCCTTATCACCCATAGCCAATCTCATTCAGCCCACAACTGCCACTTATTTTGGCTGAATGCTCAGTTTCTCCGACGAAGTCAAAAAAATTCTCTAGAGTCTGGGCAAATCTAAATTCAGTGGGCAAAATAGAGGGTATTCGGGCGACTCCAAGGATTCACCCGTGCCCCATGCTATGGTACTGACATCCCTCCCCATTAAATATGGGGTTATTTGCATAACCCCTCGAAAAGGTTATAGTCCACACCGATACATGTGAGACTCATAGAAGAATGATCGTGATTTTAGCAACTACTCTGAGCTTTTTGATACTCTGAAGCAACTTGTAAAGATGATTTACAGACATTTTTTCAGTGATGGAAGGGCATAGACTCGCAAACCCTCAAGTTTGAGCCCTAGCGTCGGAGGCTATTTTAGGCAAAGTCCAACCCAGTCCATTGAGCAATCATGAGACTTACACTGAGATTTAGATTGGTTCAGGATCCAATAATGCTTAGCTGAATACATGAGGATAGAAGGACTTAACAGAAATAACCTTAGACTTGACTGACTTGAGAATTAAAAGTCTCAGTTTGGAATATATCCTTTCGGGGGTTATGCAAAAAGCCCCCATATCTTAATTGAAATCTCTATGGCAAGTTCATTAAAATCTAGTGTGTTCAAGCTTCATAGCAGTTCTCTGAGTGGAGCAGTTGCGGCAATCGTTTTATTTGTAGCGAGTTGTAGTGGCAATCAGCTTAATCAATGTAAAGAGATTCTTGAGATTAATCGTAAAGCTGCATTAGTTACTGATACTGCTAAGACAGGGAATCGTGAAGAATTGATGAATATTGCTAAAGGACTTGATCAACTTGCAACAGAACTTGAAAGCTTAGAGGTTAATAACGAAAAGATACAGGTTTACCAGAATAGTTTTGTAAAATCATACAGAGATATTGGTCAAGCCCTACGTGGGATTGTTGCTGCGATTGATGATCCCAATTCACAAGCAATTACCAGTGCAGTGCAGGCTTTAGATAAGTCCACTAGTCATAACGAAGTGTTGTTGCAAGAAGTGCGGGCGCTTTGCCCTTGACTCATTATTTGTTTATGTTTTGAACCTTTAGGCGGTGGATATACTTTTCAGCCACATTTCTTGATAAGTCTAAGGTCGCTTGTTTTGCCTGTTGATCGCTGGGATGTTCTCTCCACAATCTTTCTGCAATAATTAATGCTTTGTCGTTGGCTCCTTCTTGCGTCAATTGAGTTTGAAGAAATATCGAAATTGAATATGAATTACTTCTTCCCTCTGCTCTTGGCACAACTTCTGGAGCAAATGCTTCCTGCTGAAAGCGTCTCACAGCAATTTTACTGAGTGTAGACTGGACTGCTTCCTTGGCTTTGGCATCATCAGGATAGTTTTTTAAAATTGTTTCAAATACAACGAGTGCAGGCTCATAATCTTCGTCTTTGAGAAGCTGCAGCCCAAATGCCATCGGTTTCTCGTAGCGTATTACTTTAATAGCTTCTAATGCTGGGCTACTCTTCGGACGTTGTTCTAAAGCCTTCGAGAAAGCGGCAAAAGCATCTGCGTATTTCTCCTGCTCAAATTGCTGATAACCTTCCTTCATCAAATCTTGGTAAAGTTGCTCTGCAACACAGGCTTTCATGTTCTCACTTGCTTTAAGAGCAAAGGAGTTATTTTGCTGTCGTTCCAGTGCTTTTTGAAAGAAATCTAAAGCTTCTTTACAATCTCCTTGCTCTGATAATAAATAACCCTCCTTCATTAATCGATCAAATTCAGGATCACTCACTTCAGCTTGCGGTTGACTAGTGGATGGGGATGGACCTTTCTTAAACAACTGCTGGCCAAACGATATAATGACACCAAGAATCACCAGCCAAACCAAACAGCCAACACATCCTGATTTATTATTTGCCATAAGTCTGGGTGTTTTAACTTTGCTCTACTTAAATCATTATGCGATGATAGTTAGGGTGCATGTAACCTTTGCAGGTGCAGAAATTTCCCTTCTGATCCACAGTGCTCTGAAAGCTTGTAAAATCTTCCTTTTGGAGCATGAGTATAAATACTCGAATGTAAACCTGACATGTTCCCCGATAGTTATGTCTAATCACATATGCTACGCTGAAATCTAAAATTTCTAAATCTATGAGTGTTGTGCTGCTTGGCGATCGCGAAGTTGGTAAAACCAGTATTGTTGCAGCTTTAGCAGAATACAGTCTAGAAAAAGATAGCAAAGTAAAGATAGTGTCTCCCGAACCTAAGTCCTTGCTAGCAGACTTGCGCCCAGAAACTGGCAAGGGGGCAGGGACGGCGAACAAGTCAGAGAAGGAGCTAACGATACAGGTGCTGCGCCCTACAGGAGCGCTAAAGCAAGTCAATCTGGTTTGGATTGATCTACCTGGCGAGTTCTTTCAGGAGCATAGTAGCCGACGAGAAAATGGTGGAGAAGACTGGCGGGAAATTCAGACGAGAATTGAGAAAAGCAAATATGTCATCCTACTGATACCGCCCCATCGAGGCATGGTTACAACGGCATCCCTAGAGAATACTACCGAAGCTTTGAGACCTGAGAAAGTGCTTCCAAACGAAGAACAGTGGCACAAGCGTCTATATGCCTGGTTTGATTTTCTCAATTTGCATTGCTCTAGGGCAAGTCGAATTCTTATCTGTATTCATAAAGCAGATCTGTTCTGCGACCTTGATCGAGTCTCTAGCGATTGGGCCTACGTGCCTGGACAAATCAGTACAGACTTTTGGCGGCGATATCACGAGTTCTCAAAAAGCTTTTTGAGAAGTATGCGACAGCGCGTGAAGGCGTACAGTCAGACCGACGCTGGAACAAATACCAATTTTTTCATCACATCCATCGTGCATCGAGAATTACTCGCGTTACCCTGGCTTTACATTGGACTTTACCTTTAGACCGATTCACAGGCTGAGGAGCATCGTCTACAGATGGCAGAGATTAGTATTATTGGTCCTAAGAAATCTGGAAAAACCACGTATCTAGCAACGCTGTTGAGACTGCCAGAGACATTAATGCAACAGTACCCGGGGCTGCGGGTGACGCCATTGGGAGAAAATGCTCCCAAGCTGGCGACACGGGCAGCCGAAATTATCGAAACTGGGGCAGTTCTCGCAGGAACAGATTTAAAGGAAGGTAATGAGCCATTTTACACTTTTCAGATTGACTTGCCTAAACGCATCCGCCTCAACCAAATGCCTTTAGAAGTCACGGTGCGAGACTACGCGGGCGAAGTCATTGATATTGCTGCCTCCGACCATCGTGCTGCCTTTGGACTGGGTGGACTGAGACCCTATGTTAAGGAATGGTGTAAGACGACCGCCTGGATGATTTTGTTGACCGATTGGGAACCGGAGCGCGATGCATCCCTCTATGAACCTGCATTCGAGGAAATTCTCAAACACATTGCTGCAGCTTGCGACAAAAAACCGAGCCTAAAGGCTTCCCTACGAGTCGCCATCGTTCTGACTAAGTGTGAGCGAGGTGAACTCTGGCCCTGTCGTCTCGATCCAGAAGAAGATTTATTCAAAGTCAGATTGCCAAAAACGTACGCCCTACTCAAGCAACTCCAACGCCGATTGTCGGGAAGGCTCAAATTTTTCGCGTGTTCTTCCTTTGGGGTGCTGGACGATCGCTATGATCCACGCCCCAATCGAAAGTTTGATAGCGATAATCCGGAGGCGAAAGCCTACCTTCAACAGAAGCAGGTTTGGCGTCCCTACGGCTTGTTTTCGCCTATCTATTGGCTCTCTACGGGAAAGACCCTCTATGATGAATCTCTTTAGGCAGCTAAATCGCCCGTTGCCTCCCCAAACCAGTCGAGAGATTCGCATCGTGGGTCCGCGCCGCGCGGGCAAAACGACCTTTCTCGCAGCATTGGCTCGCTTTCCGAACGTAGATCCAAACGGACCGATTCAATTGATCGTACCTAGGGATGAAGCGACTGCCGCACTGGCTGAAATGGCAAAGGATATCTTAGAAACCGGAAGTGATTTCGCCCCCACCGATTTCTCTAAGCAACCGCTATATTCGTTCGAGATGACGCTGAAGCCAAGTCTCTGGAGTCCGCGCTCTCGGAATGCAACGCCGATCCGAGTGACTTGTCGAGAATACGCAGGTGAATTACTTCAGCATCTCGTAACAAACCGAACTGCGCCAGAGATTCAAGATTATATTGAGGATTGCTCTTTCGCCTCTGGCTTGATATTGCTCGTCGATGCGACTGCCTCTCAAGCGGATGCGGAATACGCCAGCGCGTTCGAGATCTTGCAGCGCGAACTTAAGCCCAGATTGAAGTCGCAGGGAACCGACCTGAGCACTTATCGCATTTCGACCGTCTTCTCCAAGTGTGAGCAGAACGAGATTTGGGTTCACCGCAAGGATATTCGACGGTTTCAAACGCTGAAGTTCGATGAGACGACTGCGGTGATCTCCGCTTGGACAAAGGACTGGGGGTGTACGACCAATAGCTTTTTCTGCTCCGCTTTTGGATTTAAGAGCCGTAATCCGCCTGAGCCTAACGTTCAAATTCTGAGTCGGTCGCAGGGAGTTACGCGCGCGATGATTGCCAGTCCTGAATTTTGGCGGCCGACGGGTTTAGCAGCTCCGTTGTATTGGTTGCAAACGGGAAGTGACCATCCGAAACTCAGGGAGGTATAGAGATGAGCAATCCCGTTGAAATTTACGAATTCTCTAGAGCGTTTGACAACGTTCGCTATTCGGATGTCTATGGCAGATGGGTATCAGGTGGGTATGCCCCTGAGAAGATCAATCGCTCCAATCACAGCATTCCAGCCGTGCTCAGAAAAGCGGTTACGTCTGGCAGTTTTGCACTGAATGATAGCTATCCTCCCCTGGAAGGCAAGGTTGCCCTTATTGGCTGTGAACTAGGAAGTTACTCACTCTTAGCGATTGCCAATGGACAGATCGATGATGGTGATAGACCAACGATCGGCTATCGGTATTTCTGGCTAGAACGGCAAGAGGACGACCAAGAATTAGATGGGGTAGGCACGTTGTTGTTCTGGTGGCATGCCCAAGCAGCGCATCCGCCGCAGTTTGAGATGGCACAAGCACTGTCTCAAGACGTGCCAGAAGTCGCTTTAACCAACGATCCAATCACCAGAGTGAGATTTACAACAGAATTTGAGCCAGAGATTGACAGGCTAGAGACGGATAGGTTGATTCCTCAAATAAAAGTCGCTAATCCGCTCTATCCAGATTACATCCAGTGCCACTTTCTAGCTTACTCGCTGGCGATGCAGACGCAGAGACCAATCACTTGGGCGTGGAATGTCCGTAGATTGGAAAACCCTGAATTCTTTCTCAGCATCTATGCTGCAACGGGGCAAGAAAAGCCTGCTGTTCCTAGAACAGAAATTGCAACTTATAGCGCTAGTCAAAATCCACCTGTAGAACGGGAAAATCCTTATCAAACCGCCCCACTTGAGATTAGTTTAAAGGATATTGAAAGTAGATTTTCTAACGGCTTGGATCTTAAGCAAACGCGAAAGCTTGATGAAATCTTTCAGTATTTATCGAATCCTTACCCAATTAGAATAGACAATAAACTTTACAGTAATTCGTGGATTTATAGCGCTTTAATTGCTCTACTGGTTGCAGATAAGATTGAGGATTGGCTGATAAAACTGCTTGCTTTAAATGATTTAGACAACGATGAAGTCCGCGCAGGATTCGTCCTTCAGCAGCAGCTTATTACAGCCGTCTATTATGAAAGGGGGAGATACCCAGAGGCTTACCAAAATCTTCGCCGAACCCTGCACCAATGCATCTCAAATTTTCTTCTGAAGCTGTGTTTGGAAACTGACAAAAAACAAGTCGAGAAGCGGAGTGATTTGCTAGAGGTGTTAGGTGATTGCTGGGAAGATCACTTTCGGGAATATGCTAGCTTTCTAAAGCAATTCTTGCTTAGTTCACCTCAATCTGATGCTAGTCAAGCTGAAAATAAGGTCGCAAGCACGATCATAGATCCGTTTTATGATGAGGTTTCACGGTTGATCCAGAAGAGTAAAAGCAAGCACAAAAATGGAGCAAGATTTACGAGTCATAAAAAATTTGAAATTCTAGCTAAGTTCTTTAAGAAAAAGAACGCTATTGTACTGAGCACGGTGTTTAGCTATTTGAATAGTGGCAAAGTTGATAAATATTCCCCTCAATGGCTTTCGCAGCTATTAACGCCTCAATATTTGCTAGCAAAACCGACAGTACAGAGCGATAGGCGATCGATCAGGCAAGTTTCTGTCAGGCATTCTCATGGAGCAGTGCGATATCGAGATAATGGATTGATATCTTTTTTCATTGTTTGCGATTTTGTTTGTATTGTATTGAGTCTGTCCCTCTTTTACTACGATAGTACTTTTTTAATCTTTGCCAGGGGACTTCTAGCTTTGGGATTAATCTTCTCAGCTTTGGGGTTAATCTTCTCATGGCGTGCCTTTCGAGCCAATACAGCCGATCCGTTACCCATTTACATAATCATCTTCTTTCTAATTATCTTAAAAGTCATTGCTTTTTTCATATTGTGGTAGAAGCCGGTTTGTCCTATGAGTTTTGCAAGACTATTACTTTACAGTTCTGCTGGGATTTTTGCGGCACTCTTGGGTTGGAGCTTAGGTCAATTTCTCTGGATTGATCTGCCCACGGCAATCGGAGTGGAATCGATTCCTTCCTTTCTAATTTTGACGATAGTTACCCCCTGTCTTGCGATCGCGATGGTCGTAACCGAGTTTTTTCTCAGCAACCCGACGCGCTACAAGGCAAACTGGAAAACTCTGCGCCGCAACTACCTGCCGCTGGTCACCCTAACGGGACTGATTTCGGGTACCATCCTGGGTCTACTCAACTGGCAACTGCTCAGCAGCAGCGGATCGAGCATTCAGGTCAGGCTCCTATCTTGGGGGTCAATCGGGCTGTTTACAGGCTTAGCAGAAAGCTTGAGTTGGAGCTTTCGCAGTGTTGAAGGGTCCGGCAAGAGTGCTCGAAATCGAATCATTCAAAGCGTGATTTTGGGATCTGTTGCAGGGTTGGTAGCAGCGACACTCTATGAAAGCCTGCGCCAGTACCTAGGGATTTATCAAGAACCGTTTGGATTCATAGGGCTAGGGTTGCTTCTCGGCTGCGTGCTGAGTTTTACATCTCGTCCCAGCTATCAAGTTGCTTTGCGGGCGGGACAGGGGTTTGAGAAGATCGATTTTGAGAGCGATCTGGTGCCTCAGTTGAGCCATAAGAAATTTTCGTCTAGTGTCTTCAACTTTGTGCCCTTAGTGGACAACCGGGATAACTTAGTCCGCATTGAAGAAGGTCTCTCGATTAAGCTGCCTGCTATCGTTAGCAAGAATCATCCGATCATCGTTGGTTCACGCTCCGATGCGGATATCTTCATTCCAGACGTTGCGCCAACTTGCGCTTCTCTATGGCGTGAACAGAGCGGCGTCAAACTAAGGTGTGAGTTTACTAAAGCAGTCAGAATTCAACAACAGCAAATGCGAGTGGGAGACATTGTAATGCTGAGACACAATCAGATCCTATCCTTCTATCATGAAACAAATCCTGCGGAATTCTATCGGTTTATCTTCTATGACCGCTTGCTCGATCCTCAAGCTTAGCGCCCTCTTAGCATCAATTCTAGGTGGACTTTGGGCTTCTCCTGGACTAGCGGCTCCCAAAATTGAGGTGACGCCGGGACAGCCACAAGGAGGACGGGTCACGCTATCAGTCAAGGCATTAGATGCAAACAATATCCCAATCGACGGCTTGAAGGTTGAGAACTTTAGGGTTGTAACCTCCAAGCTGTCAGATCAAGCGGGACAAGACTCATTGGTTCAATTCAATTCGATTCCGGCGGGTAGCTTGAGATTGATTCCACCTGCTCGTCAATCGGGTGACGAAGCTTCTTATGTGATCATCCTAGTGGACATGAGCGGCAGTATGCAGGAGCTAGACACCAATAACGTGCGGAAATTAGAAGGGGCGATCGCGGCGATTCGAGGATTTATCAAATTAGCCCGTGATAGTCGTCTCAATCTCAACATTGCAGTCATTCCCTTCGGCGAAAACTCGCAGCGATCGGAGTGCAACTATAAAGTCGATCCGGGCGAAATTGAAAAACAGCTGCTTCCGATTCAGGACAGGGTTCTGGATACACTGGTGGATCAATTGGCGGCGGCTCAACCTTGTGCTGCCACAAACTTATATGATCCACTCGAAGCTGTGGTGCGGTATTTGGGAAAACCGGATCGCTTTGAGGATGAATCGGGGCAATTGGCTCGACGCTCTGTGATTTTGCTTTCAGATGGCTTTGATACGGCGAGTCGCAAGCCGAATGATGCCACGAGTGAACCTAGACGATTCGACACGCTGCAAAAAGTCCTGACGGGTTCAGGGGTAACTGTTCATACATTAGGCTATGGAGAATCGCTAGAGAAGCTGCGGGGGCGCGTCGACTGTAGTCAACTCGTTCGAGAGGGAGACAGCCTGATCAGCGATTTGCTGAGATTTTGCAAAGTTGCCAATGGGGATACAGTCGAGCCCTGGATTGTAGATGAACCTCGCCTGCGCCAAATTGCTGAGGTAACCGGGGGAATTAGTCAGTTTCCTGAGAATGCCGATGATGCAGCGGTAAGTTTAGCGACGTTTTTTAAGACACTACAAGCGTACGAATTGCAGTATGTTGAGCCAACAGCAGATGCAGCAGATCTCTACGAGGTTAAGGTTCAAGTCATTTCAGAGCCAAGAGGAATTGATGTAACTTCAGAACCAACGAGGGTTCGGTTACCTAATTTTGTCTTTTATCAACTCCCGCTATATCCCGATCGATTGCTGTTTCTGTTTGTCTCCCTAGCTGGAATTGGCACGATCTCGTTTATTTTCTACAAGTGGAGCGAAAAGTTGAAATCAGAAGCAGCACGATCTCTGAGGTCTTAACGTTTCAGCCTGAGTGTCGTGGCTGGATGACCTAGCTCAATCTCTTTGCACCACTCCTCAATCAGTCGATCGATTGCTGCTACCGACACCTGCTGCTGTAATTTGTCCTTCAGGAAGTTATCGAATTTCAATCGACCGTTTGTTATCGGATTCGCAAAATAAACGGCCTCAGGATTTCTCTCGCAGGGTTCGTTCAAGTAGATAAAGTACTGCGGGTTAGGACTGATATTTGGAATGAGTAGCGTGAGGGTATACATTACTAAGTCACCAGGGAAGAAAACGGAGTCTGGCAGGTGTTCAAAACGGCAAAAAATCAGGCGATCACCACTCTGAATCTGCTCACTTTCAAACGTTTTAGTGTTATCTAAAATCCGTAAGTAGCAACCGTTCCGCTCCAGTACAAACTTGTAGATTGCTAAATCGCGCAATCCAAATCTAAGCGCAGAGGCTTCTTGAAACTCAGCGATACTAACATCCCCTCGCGCCTCTTCTGCAAACGGCGGCTTGGTTGCATCGTCCTGTACAGCGCAAATGACTTTAATAATCTGATCCATAAATTGCGAATGAGCTAGTCGTCCTGTATAGGCTTGGCATCGGTATCGATCGTAATGGGTTGATCTTCAGTCTGAGAAGACGTAGGCTGAGGAGCCGCATTGGACTGAGGAGGGTGGGGCGATGCCTCTGAAGGCTGCTTAACTGCCTGATCTCCCGGTGCAAGCATGCGGCGGCTTGGGATATCGCGCAGGAGAGGGATCGAACCGCCCTTGATCTGACGGTCTTGCTTCGATTGCTTGGCTGAATCAAGTTCTTGCGTCAACTCTCGCTTTTGCCCCTTTAGTTCCTGAATGTACTCTTTCAGTGTCTTGATGTCCCGCATTGCGCGAGGAGACGAGGTGATTTCTTTAGTGCGATCAAGCACCTGCTGGTTTAGCTCCTTAATTTGAACATCTATCAAAGCAAGCTCTTCGCGAATGCCACCAATCTCACGCTGCTTATCAGCCTTTCCTTCTTCTGTTTCTGTAACATCTCCATCGACTCGACTCACCTGCACGATTAGTCCGTATAGGTCTTTGGTTGAACCTGCATCTTCTTGCAACCAGGTATTCATAACGTTCTGAACATGAAGCCAGTCAAGCTTGCTCGCATAACGAAACTCATTGATCGATCGTCTGTGAAAAATGCTTCTGCAATCAGCCTCGATATTTCTGCGAATCAAATCAATGCCGCAAGCTTCATTCTGGAGAGCCTGAATCTGCTTTCTTAACCTGCTGATATCCTCCTCTCTTTTAGGATTGCTGCCAACTTCTTTCTCATAATCCTTTCTGCGTTGTTCTAATTCTTCAATCAGCTTCAATAAATCTTCTCGCTTGTTGAGAGCACCTCTGAATTTAGCTCGAAACTTATTCCAATCGTTCTCAGCCACGGAGCGAACTTGAAACGCTCCAAAGATTCTTACTTGTTCACCATCACCGATGGGTTCAAATTCAAATTCAAAATCAGTATTTTCAGCCCCTTGTAGGGCATCAAACAGTTTCTTAAGATCGGTGTCGATTAAGATTGGTGAAATCGAAATGATTTCTGCCTTGAAATGAGCCTTGAGTTCTTCTGCGATCGCTTCTCGTAAGAGCGCCTCTACCGACTTTGTTTCCCCTTCTTCAGAATTAAAGATATCAAACCGCATGAAGAACCGTTCTGGTTCCATATCACGCAAGGTTCGACTGATCGCGGCATCAATTCTATTTCTAATTTGATCGTTAAGAGGCGTTTCAGAAATTCGCTTTAAGCGCTCCCCGATTTCCTCTGGCTTATCAATCCGCATCTCCACTGTCGTTCTGAGTTTTACTGGACAGTAGGCATCTTTTGTTGAGTATTCCTTCTCTCCCGTCTCAACAGTAAAAGTTTCTCTGAGTCTTTGAGACTCTTCTACTTCTGGAATTGAAAGAATGTTGATGACTTCATAACCTATTTCATCGGCTGCACTTCTAATTCTTTCCAGGACTGCGGCTGAGTAAGCTTCTAATCCACTTTCAGGAATTAAACTGACATATTCTGTTTCCAGCAGTAGGTTCCTAACAATTCTCTCAATTTGAAATTTTGCCCACTCCTTTAAGTTTGGCTTTCCATCTGCATAAGTTAGGGGAATCTGCTTGGTTTTGACTGCAAGACTGTACTTCCAAACGTCTACAATTTGCAGGTATAGCGTGTTATTAACTCGAATTTCCTTAAAGCCTTTGACTGGACATCGAATTTCAAAATCTCTCAATTGTAAAAACTCAAATTCTTGTAGCGCAAATTTTTCTCTAACTTTGAGTTCTGGCTCTGAAATGAGACGAGTGACAACGTAACCGATTTCCTGCGCAGCTGCTTTGAGCGCATCGAAAATTTTCTGTGAATAACGCTTGCTTTCAGCATCAGGCTGTTTTACAGATATGATCGCATTGCTCACTCCGCTCTGTTTGCTGGAAACAATAGGCTCAAATTCGCGCAGTAAGTTGTAGAACTTTTCGTTTGGAAGAATCGCTTTAATCTCCCGTTCTAACCGTTGTTTTACCCACCGTTCTAAGTCAGGTTTTCCACTTGCGTCTAAGGGAATCAATCGACTTGCAACAGCAGCACGATAACGACTGAGATCAAATAACTCTAAGCTGATAAAATTACGAACTTGGATCAGTTCTACTGAATCTTGTAGCGAGCATTCCACAAGATGACGTTGAATTTCTAGAAAGGGCGTTAAGTTGAAGCGATCGCGAATTTCATCGATCGATTGAGAATATAGAGAGAAATAGCCTAGCCTTCGACCTTTAGGAGCAAGAACTTGATTATTAAGCGTTTCTTCCAGTCGGGCGCGAACCGTAGACTGAAGTTCAATACAAAACTGGCGAAGACTGATCTGCTGGAAGAAGGCTTCTACTGCTGGCGTGATCGAGTTCAACAGCAGAAATTCGCGCCCTCTCAGATTAAATGCTTGCTCTATGTATCGCTGATCGACTTCGAGAATCGCTTCGATCTGTAACTCTAGCTCTTGATCATAGTCTTTAAGTCGAAGGGGAATCGAAATTGCTCCTGTTTTGTAAGGTTTGAGCGCTTCCGGGTTAATGTTATGCCTTTCTTGAAAGTCAGAGGAAAGTCTTGCTTCAAAATCTAATCCAACTTCTGCTTTCGCTTTTTCGCGCAATTTAAGCTTTAAGTTACCAACCTCAAGATCAAAGTTTTCAATCACGTAAATCGCTGTTTTATCTTGAGCAAATTCATTCACCCACTGTTTGACTTTCGCATTTAAGGTTTCTTTTACAGAAGCGCTGTTGTATAGCGTTAGTACGGCTTTCTCTATGTTGTGCGGAGCGCAAGTTGCCTGATAGTCAAGCGTAATTTTGCGCTGTTTACCGCTTGAGAAGTCTTTAATTGAGCAGTCTAATCCGCTTGCTTGAATTGTAAAAGCATTAAACTGAGAGATGCCTGCGATCGTAACTTTTGACTTAAAATCCAAGCCAAATCCAGATCCAACTTTTCTTCTTATATCTTCTTGAATACTCCGAATACCAGCAAAGCAAGCATCAAGGTCACTAACGTAGCGCTGGATTGATCCTGCTACAAATTGGTCAATCCAAATTTTGATGTTTTGCTCTAGCGTTTCCAGTGGGAAAGCTCCTTGTAACGTTAGAACAACAGTCTTAGCATTTTCAAGATTAGGACAACGGACTTCGTAATCGATCAATAAATCGATAAAGCTTTCACTAGAAAGTTCAGAAATTCTATACGGTAATTTACCCTGAGCAACGCCAGAGAGCGAAATCCTGTAATATTCATCATCTCGCGGAAAAAAAGGATTGTTTTGTACAATTTCTCTTCGATCTTTATGGATTCTAAAGACCACTTCGTCGCTTCCTCTTTCTTGATAAGAGCGGGTGACTTTTAAGATGATGTTGTCGATCGAACGAAGTTGGCTCATGATGCTTATCCTCTTAACTTCTAGAATTCGTTGACTCTGAAATTTTCAAACTGTTCAATCAAATCAACAATAGAGTATCGCTTTTGAATCAGCTCTTCTTGGCGTATCCTTTGATCGCTAGCGTAAGCTTCACTTGATTTGTCTGCTAAATATTTCACGTGCCTACTCCATTGCTGAACCAGTTCGTTTTGCTGCTCTAAAGTTGTGGCTTCCATCACTTGAGTGAGCAATCGATTTGCTAACGCAAGATTTTGGGGGTTATACTCCTCACTATCGAAACCACATAGAATACTGAACCAGTCAGCGATCAGTAAGCTTGCCTCTCTCATCGGTTGTCTTACACCACAGTTGCGATGCCCAGGATGAAAAACCCACTCCACCAAAAGCTTTAGATTCTCATCGGCAAGGTCATGATCTAAATCTGCAAATAGCTGATACTTTGGTGGATAGCATCCGAAGTCGCTCTGTTCTAGTTCGCTTGCAATATACAGTGAGTATTTGTAGATCAAGCACAAAGCGAAAACTTCAACCTGGTTATAACCTTTTTCTCTCATTTGCTCTTCAGGAACCCAGGTTCTGATTTCTCTTAAAATCTCATAGATATCATTTTGGCTGTCTCTCAGTTTGGAGAAGAGAATTTGACGAGTATAATTGCCAATCAAACGGCTTGGCTCATTCAGCAACTTGCGTATCCAGAAGAGCCAATCGAATTTAGGAACGGATTGGAGCAGCGCTACCAAAGCTAAAAGAGCTTCTTGATTCTGGTCGTCTATCTGTCGGTTCAGAAAAGCGTCAATCTCAGGATTGAGAATAGGATAATCGAGCATCCTCTGAATCAGAATTGCGACACGCGAAATCAAAAATTGGCCTCGATAATCTTCCTTAATCTCTCCAATAAAAGCAGAAAATGATCTGAACTCTTCCTGCTTCCTTTTGTCCTCAGGAAATAACATTCTTGCAATGTCAGTCGCGCTGATATCCAAGCCAATTTTTCGCAGCTTTGGAATATCATTGAATAAGCTAAATAAGTTGAGAATATTGGTCAACCATTGCTCTCCGTAAAAGGAATGATCTGAGCTAACAGCCATCTCGATAGAAATTTCAACTGCACTCTTAACCACTTCATTAGAGAAGTCAAGCAGCAATAGCCTTGCTCTTTCAAACCGATCACTTGAATAGTCGAGCCCACGATTTTCAAAATAAGATTTTAGATCGTCTCTAAGGTAAGGTAGTTCAAAATCCAAACCTTTAATAGAATTCTCAAGAGAGGACCATGTAAGATGACATTCTTCCATGACCCTATCAAAATCATAAGTGCTATCTTCTTGCCACACTTCATAAAGGCTTTTTCGAATCTTAGTTGTCTTGGGTTGATCCTCCACAGGGATCTCTACGGGAATATCAACGTAAGTGAACTGATCCTTTAGTAAGAAAGCAAATGTACGTCTAAAGTCATTTCTACTCAATCTTGGGAAAAAAGTCACTAAATAAAAAATAGTTTTCTTAATCGGATCTTGAAGTCGTATGAGTTTATCCGCAAACACTTTCTTGGGAATATCATCTGACTGAGAAGAATTAGAGCCAGATTGTTCTTCTTTACCTTTTTCCTCTTCCTGAAAGTCTGACCAATAAGCGTTGTTCGTGTTTCCATACTCGCCGAGAATGATGTCTGCTTTCGGCTTATTAATTTCTTCATCGTCAATGAAATCAGCGGATGTTTCTTCTGTTTGACTTGTTACGCTCTGCTTTGATTCTTCTTTAAAGGTTTCAATCTCTTCAATGACCTCTTTTATATCTTGGCATATTGTTTTTAAGCTTTCTTTGTGAGCTATTATTATGTTTTCAAGGTCTCCTGTTGCTGAGGAACTAGCTCGATTCCTCATGTTTTCAAATTTATTTATTGCGTTATTCTGCTTTTTGCGTTGTCTTTCTAATTCAGTAAGCCTTTCTTGTTTCCACTCCAATTCTTGTGTGATGAAATCGCTGTTTGGCATAATAGTTTACATTGCTCAAATATTTCAGTTACTCGCCAATCTCATTCCTGATTTTGCTAATTTCCTGATCTACTTTTTCCAAGCTCTCTTTGCGAGATATGATGATGTTTTCAAGGTCTCCTGTTGCTGAGGAACTAGCTCGATTCCTCATGTTTTCAAATTTAGCTATTTCCTGAAGTAGCTCTGTACGCTGTCTTTCTAATTCAGTAAGCCTTTCTAGCTCCCGCTGCGTTCTGGGTTGTTTCATGCGGGCAGGTGAGACTCTTTGCTCTTCTTTGCCTTTCGGCAGTTTCGCTAACAGTTCAAAGGCAAATGCGCTCGCATGACGAGCCGCGATTTCTTGAAACCCTTCCACGTCAGCTTTGCTTTTTCCATCAATCAAATCCGAAATCCCACGAATCACGATCGCAGGAACCGCATGATTGATACGGGCAGCCTCTAATAAACCGAACCCATCCATCTCTACAGCAACCGCGTCTCCATAATGAGATCTTAAGAAATTAAAAATGTCTGATTCTTTGGAGGCAACGACCTTCTCACCTGATGCAATGGGTGCAACGAAAACCCGTGGAATTGTTGCTGGACTAGGATGCAAGCGTTTTAGCCAATCGCCTCTTTTTGCTTCCGCTCTTGCTCGTTGCTCCAAACTGTGGGCAGATAAAACTACCTCAGGTCTAGGTCTAAATGTTTGTTCTGCTTTACCCGACTCATAGCCGTATACTTTAGTCGAAGCAACCACATCCCCCAGTGCCACGTCCTTTACTCCTCCAGCCACTCCTACGAACAGAACGACCTCTGGGCTAAAATGCGCGATCGCCCGTTCCGTTTCTACCGCGGAGCCAATATTACCTGCACCAATCTCAGCGATCACAATTTCCCAATTTCGACCCTGAACAGAAAATATTCCCCGTTCGTAGATAGTCCCCTGGCGATGCGTTTCTTCTCGAAGATCCGTCAAGTGCTCATGGACAGCTAAGTATTCAGTAGATAAAGCAGTCACTATCACTGCACGGGGCATTGGTCAATCCTCTGATTAACTGAAATCTCCACTATTTTGACAATTCAACTCTGAACTGACCACAGCTCAGAGAATTTCTTTAGATTGTGCCTGTGCATAGAATCCGAAAGGTTTTGGTCGATAAGCCTATTACTTCAGACTCAATCAACGAGTTTTCCAGGGTTTACAGACATCGCGGAGTCTAAACACAGTTTTTTGATGAGCATAAATGCTTGGAGCCGTAACCTTCAGCAAAGCGTTTCAGCTCTAAAGACCAAAGTTTCTCCATGTCTATGCACGGGCCAGCGGTAAAGATGCAGGAGTCCGTCACTACCCCGTTCACCTGAACTTCTACCCAAAATGAGTATCCTTCATAAGGACGCATCGTTGTTCACCTTCGGCGTCCAAGCAGTTTGGGAAAGGGCCAAAGGCTGTGATGGCATCCGGTGGTTCACAGACGGTGAGCGGCGCTATGATTAGGAGCTATGGAAACTAGCCAGTGTCTACCTTAGATTGGGAGACGTATATCCTGGTTATGGTCATTGAAAGGTTTGGCGAGAAGGGCCAGAGGTGGCCATGAAGATTAAGGGTTCTCAGGGCCAGAGACGGGTTGAGTGGCTCAAAGTAGAGCATCCCCTCATCGCTATCAGTTCGCTCAGGGAGGTCCACGCTAATCACAATGAGTCTCACAATGCTGCATTGAGGAGACTATGTAGTGCTTATTGAAGACGAGAGAACCTCTACGCGAAAAAGCGATCCGGTTTGCAGTGGATGTTAGATGTATAGAGGCTGAATCCATAATTGGGTCAACCCTCACTGGGGTCTCGGCAGAAAGACAGCACCAGCAATGCAGATGGGGGTTTGCTCAAGGCTAACAATATTCGAACTCCTCAATAGCAGAGGATTTGAACTCATGCCCTCTTAACAGGCCAGCACTCGAGTACTACTCGCTATATCCTAAAGCCCAACTTCTTGAACGAAGTCAAATAAATTCTCTAGAGTCTGGGCAAATTCTAAGCCAGTAGCCAAAATAGTAGATATTTGGCCATTCCGAGGATTCACCTATGCCCCGTGCTGTGATACTGACGGCCCTTCCCATAGAGTACCTAGCAGTCCGGGCTCATCTCACTGAGCTACAGGAAGAGATGCATCCTCAAGGAACCATCTATGAGAGAGGGAGATTTTCTGCCGACTACCAAGTATGGGAAGTTGGGATTGCTGAGGTCGGAGCCGGGAATGCCGGAGCGGCTGTTGAGGCAGAAAGAGCGATCGCCTACTTCAAGCCTGATGTCCTCCTCTTCGTCGGGATTGCTGGAGGCATTAAAGACGTCGCGATCGGTGACATCGTCGCAGCAACCAAGGTTTATGGATACGAATCAGGCAAAGTAGAGAGCCAATTTTTCACTCGCCCGACGGTAGGTCAGTCCACCTATGCTCTAGTACAGAGGGCCAAGTCAGAAAAGAGAAAAGGAGATTGGTTACACCGGCTCTCCAATAGCTTGGAATCTCAACCTAGTGTCTTTGTAGCTCCGATAGCTGCTGGTGAAAAGGTGATTGCCTCCAGGGAGTCAGATTTATATCAATTTTTGAGGAGTAGCTATAACGACGCGATCGCTGTTGAGATGGAAGGATTTGGGTTTCTAAGTGCTGCCTTTGCCTACCCTAATATCCAATCAATTGTGATTCGTGGCATTTCCGATTTGATCGAGGACAAGAATACAGTTGATCCCAAGCAAGGTAACGAGGAAGAACGGCAGGAACGAGCTTCACGCCATGCCAGCGCCTTCGCCTTCGAGGTGTTGGCTAAATATACTGTTGAACGCTTGTCTAGTACTGCAACAACCGCTAGTCAATCTAGTTCGCCCTCACCTCAAGCAACTCCCATATCGCTCAACTTACCTGATTCGGCTCAAAACATAGATCTCGAAGCGGCACCACCTAAAGTCTTCATTAGCTACAGCCATGATTCTCAAGGACATAGAGAACGAGTGCTAGCCTTAGCTGATCGCCTTCGCGATGACGGAATCGATGCCAATATTGACCAGTACGAAAACCCTCCAGCAAAAGGTTGGCAGCGGTGGATGCTGGATGAGGTTGAAGCCGCAGAGCATGTCTTGATTGTTTGTACAGAGGTGTACAACCGCCGGTTTCGGGGCCAGGAAGAGATAGGCAAAGGCAAGGGTGTCACCTGGGAAGGTGGTGTCATTATTCAAGAGCTTTATGATGCTCAGGGCGTGAATTCCAAATTCATCCCTGTCACCTTTAATGCTCAAGATGTTGAAGTCGTTCCAAACCCCCTTCGCAGCACGACTGTCTACAGACTGGATACAGCAGATGGCTACGAGCAACTCTACCGCCGTTTGACGAATCAACCCATCACTCGCAAACCTCAATTAGGAAAGTTACGAACTTTACCCCCCCGCGATCGCAAACAGCTCTTTCTGGATGAACCGCAGCCTTCTATCAACGAAGATTTGTCAGAACTTCAAGCCCGCCCCTTAAATTTCTTTGCTCTGGATGATCGATGGGTTGGACGAACGGACTTAATCCAAGACCTCAGTCATCGAATTCGAGAATCCTGCCGCCTGCTCATTCTGGTAGGCATGACAGGAATCGGCAAAACCGCTCTGGGTGAACGGCTTGCGGTAGAGCTCGAAAGTTGGTTTAACGGAGATTGGTCCTATTTTCAGCAAGAGAACTTCGATGATGAGCAGCAGTCTTCAGACTTTGCCAGTGTTGCTGCCCGCTGGCTAGAGAAATGGGGAGAACTAATCACCCCTGACGATCGCAAAGATCCTCAGCGGTTATCATACCGACTGGTTAAACACCTTTGTGAGAACCGCTACCTGGTGCAGATGGACTCCCTAGAGAACATCTTGCGGGGGAATGAGGAAGAGGGCTGGAATGACTTTAAGGATGAATGGTGGGTCAAATTCTTCGAGAGTTATTTGAAGGCAGACACCTGTCAGAGCTGCATTATCCTGACATCTCAAGATTTGCCTGGACAGATTGAAGCAATTGGGACACGAACGCAAAACTTCTGGTACTGCCAACCTTTGAGCGGACTAGAGAGACCCGAGCAGATTGCGTTGTTCGAAAAAATAGAGCTAGATGTCACCCCTAACTCGGAAGGTAGACCTTACTTAGAGCGTATTGGGGCCGCCTATGAGGGACACCCTTTAGCCTTGCGAGTAATTGCTGGAGAAATCAAGAACAGACCTTTTGACGGCAATGTGACTGCATACTGGAACCGATACGGCAACGAGGTTGAGGAGGTCGAGAAGGCGATCGCTCAGGCCCAAGAAGGTCAGTCAACTGGCATGGATAAGTTTCAGCTCGATCGATTTACCAAGACCTTGAGAAGAAATGTGCGATCACGGCTAGACAAAACCTTTGCTCGCTTAAAAGAAGATGCCCAGTGGGCCTATATCATGCTGTGCGAAACCTCAGTTTATCGTTGTGCTGTTCCCGAAGATTTCTGGCTTAGCCATTTGGAAGATTGGGATCGAGATGAAGATGAACAAAGGGCAGCTTTAGACGCTTTGCGAGATCGGTATCTAGTTGAGGAGCTAATTGATCGAAACCAATACTTATTGAGACAGCATAATTTAATTCGTAGTGTCTCCTTAGAGAATCTAATGACCTTGGATAGTTGAGAATTTCGTATAGCCATCCAATCTTGCCAAAAAGCCTTTGACTCAAGTAATTAGTTTTGAAAAATTAAAGTTTTGCCTAAAATGGATTCTCCGCATAGCGATCCTGCTGAAATAAATAGCATAGAAACTAGAGAAGTATCCTCGACACAAAAGGATGTAGAGCGGTTTGTCAATTTGGGCAATCAAGATCAGTATGAGGGAAACTATGGAAAAGCTACAGAAAGGTATTTACAAGCATTAGAGCTTTTATACCAAATTCGAAACTGTAAAGTTCAAGAATTGGAAAGCGCTTTGGCTTCCTTGAGAGCGCTTATCTTGGCTAAATTAGGCGACAATTTCAGCTACTTAGGTCAACATGAGATTGCCCTAAAATATTATGAACAACAGCTTAGAATAGCAGAAAGCGGCGCGAGCAAGTTGAGCGAAGCATCTGCTTATCATAATATAGGGTTTTGCTACTATTTTATGAATTCTTATGGAACCTCAATTGAATTTCAACAGCGAAGTCAAGAAGTTTTACAAGGCTTAGAAGACAGTATTGAGTTAAAAGAAATAGAATGTAGCACACATCTTTGCGTTGGGCTGAACAAGCATAGACTAGAAGATTATGGAGAGGCGAATGATCACTATCAAAAGTCTCTAAATATTGCAAGAGGATTTAGCTTGCAGGCCAAAGAAGCTGAAGCAATTATTAGATTTAACTCTCTGCATGGAGAGAAACTAAGTTTAGAGAGTAACGATTTTGACAAAAAAGAAATAGAAACGATAATGGGAGACTTGCATTATGCAATACGCATTATTGATAAGAATCCTTATCTAAAGGTTTTAGGATTAAGAGAACTTGCAAAAATTCATGAGGCCACTGATTTCGATATTGCCCGGAAATACTATGAAGACGCCCTTGCTATTTCGTTGTCATACAAGATTTGGTTTTCTGATACTCTTGAGGATGACATTCAAAGAGTCCTAAAAAAGAAACGAGAGCTTACTGAACAGGAATACGCTCTTGAAGAGCAAGATTGGTATCATGAAAACTTTCCTAAGATACCAGAGGTTGATAGAGAAGCCATAGACTCTTCTGGCTTCAAGGCAGAGTTCGCTGTTGTAACTGCTACTTCAATAGAGCTCAAAGCAGTAGTTCATTTGCTAGAAGATGATCCTGATAATAGTTCATTACCTTGTCGGGTCTACACTCAGCATGGACAATATTATCTCGGAAGATTTGGTCAATATGCAACAGTAGTCACTCAATGTCGTATGGGTACACGTGATGAGAGAAGTGCAGGTTTTGTCACTCAGAAAGCCATAGAGTTATGGGATCCAAAAGCCATAATTATGGTCGGAATTGCTTTCGGAAAAAGCCCAAAAGATCAGAAGATCGCTGATGTATTAGTTGCCACAGAAATCATTGACTATGAGGTCAACCGTGTTGGGCTAGATGGCATTGTAGATCGAGGAACTCGACCACTTAGCAGTAGAAATTTTTTAAGCCTATTTGAACAGGCCTATGAATGGCAGTTTCATCGTCCTGACGGTTCTCCCTGCGAGTTAATTCCTGGCCCTGTTTTATCTGGAGAAAAACTTATAGATAATGCAGAGTTTAAGGCCAATTTATTCGAAAGATTTCCACATGCCAAAGGTGGAGAAATGGAAGGAATAGGCTTTTGCCATGCGGCCAATTCACTCAAGAAACCTTGGATTTTAGTAAAGGCAATATGTGATTGGGCAGATGGAAGAAAAAATGACAAGCATCAGCCATTAGCAGCCGCAGCTTCTATCAGTCTTGTGCATTATGTCTTATCACAGAGAACCATTATGGATAGCTTCGAGTAAGCCCTAATAGTAAATATTGAAAAGCAAATTAGTCTATTTTTATTTTATATCAGATTTCGCAAGAAAACTATTGATTATGAAATATTTACAGGATATTTTTTGGATGCAAGTTGTAAAGTATGTCCTCCAACTCTTCCAAGTAATAGTAGGCGGCAATCTAATAAGTGAAACTTGTATCTACCTTGCTGGTTCAGGAGGATTTCTAGGATTGAAACATAATGGTTAAGATTTCATTTTCTTGCGAATCAGTTATTCAACAGATTGAGCTATTTCAGAGAGCTGATAGAACTAATTGGTCTTCTTGGAAACGCATCCATTATAGAGCTGTAATTAATTGGCTAGATAAGTACGAACCTCCTAAGAATGCTTCTAACTTGGAACAGGTTCGAGGATCTCTAGAAGCTATTTATCATCTTTGTGAATTAAATGAATGGCGGGGTTGCGAAGTCATATTATCTGCTCCAGCCCAAAAAATTGCCAATACAAAATATGCACTGTATCAGCAGCTCGAAATCTGGGGGCACTATAGTGAGCAGCTAGAGATTTATTCTAGGTTAGTTAATAGGGATAATATTCTAGCTAGCTTGAACTTATTGGCATTGATTGGTTTAAGCAATGTTTATGGTCATCTTTCAAATTATTCTAGTGCGATTTCCTTTGCCAAACAAGCCTTGGAAAAATCAAGCGAAATCAATAACATGCAAGGAAAGTCTAATGCTTTAACAAGTCTTGGCAATGCATGTGGGGGAATAGGAAAATTCAAACAAGCATTTATTTATTTTCAAGACAGCCTCAAAATTGCTGAAAAAGAAAATCTTATTCCAGAAAAAGCTAGAGCTCTAAAAGGATTAGGAAATGTTTGCGGTAATCGAAGGCAATATTCTCAAGCCATCAGTTACTTGGAACAGTGCCGTGATTTGGCCTTTCAGATTGGTGATCGTGTCCTCGAAGCTCAAGCAGTATCGAACTTGGGCAATGCTAATGGTTATCTCAAAAACTATGCCAAAGCAACAGACTATTTTCAGCAATATCTAGCAACTTCTCGTGAATTACAAAATCCTTCTGGAGAGGCAATCGCCCTGAACTGCTTAGGAGAACTTCATCGAAGAACTAAACAGTATGACCAAGCAATATCGTGCTTAGAGCAAAGCCTATCCACCGCTCGAGATACAAAAGAGCGAGTGAGCGAAGGCATTGCACTAGGCAACCTCGGTTCTGTGTATGGTTATATGGGAGACTATACACAAGCCATTGATTATCATCGTAAAGCCCTCAAAATTACGCAAAGTATTAGCGATCGCCCAGGAATCTTTCTTGCCCGAGTCAATCTAACGCTGACATATCTTGCTTTATGGCTGTCCAGGATTTGGCAGATGTTGGCTCAGAGAAGGAGCTAAGGAAAATGATACCCCCAGAGGATTTACTGCCTCCTAGCCAACTCCTGTTGAACCAGATAGGTATCAATCAGGGCAACCTGAGGCATAGCCAGCTTTCACGCTGGCAGAGAGTTCAGTACCGAGCCGTCATCAACTGGCTTACTAAACATAATCCATCTCCGAGCGCTTCGAACCTAGAGAAGGTGAGCGGTTATTTGCAAGCTTGTCATCACTTATTCGAAGTCGAAAACTGGGAAGCTGCAGGCAAAATTCTTTCGATTCGGCTCAATACACCTGCTCATGAGCAACTTCATAATCAGCTAAATATCTGGGGCTATTACCGCGAATATCGTGATCTATTCACCACACTGCTCGGCAAGTTAGATTCTGAATGGGAATTAACTCTGCTCAACGGCTTAGGTAACCTGCACAATTCCCTCAGCGATTACCACACTGCTATTGATTATCAACGCCAACATCTGGAAGTTGCAAAGACTACGGGCGATCGCCAGAGTAAAGGACTGGCCCTTGGCAATCTGGGACTCAATTTCTACTTTCTAGGCGACTATCACCAATCGATTCAATATTCTGAGCAAAGTTTGGCAATCGTTCGAGAAATTGGTGACCGACGCGCTGAAGGTGCTGCGTTGGGGAATTTGGGACTGGCTTACGATGCTCTTGGAGACTTCAAAAAGGCCATTGATTACCATCGGCAGTATTTAGCGATCGCCCAAGACATCAACAACTACCGAGGTCAACGAGAGGCATTGGGCAATCTAGGCTTAGCCCACCAAAACTTAGGCAATCTTGGGCAAGCGATTGAATGTCATCAGCAAAGTCTGGACATCTCCCGCCAGATCGATGATCAATTAGGTGAAGGCCAAGCTCTCGGCAATCTAGGCTTAGCCCATAGCAGCATGGGAAACTATGCCGAAGCCATCGAGTGCCAGCAAAAGAGCTTGCAAATCGCCAAAGCCATTGGCGATCGTCGAGGTGAAAGTAGCAGTTTGGGAAACCTTGGCAACATTGCCTTTTATTTAGGGCAATACGACGAAGCGATCAAACTGCATCAGCGTAGTTTAGCGATTGCCCGAAGTATTCAGGACCGAAAAGGTGAGGCCGCCTCGTTGAGTAGCCTGGGTAGCCTCTATGATGCCATCGGTAACTACGACAGCGCGATCGCTTATCACCAGCAACATCTAGGAATTGCGATAGATATTGGAGACCGAGACGGAGAGGCCACAGCTTTAGGCGCACTAGGTAACGCTTTTTACTCGCTCAATGACTATGACCAGGCGGCTGACTACTATCAGCAATTTCTGGATATCAGTGAAGCCATTGGCGATAAGTCAGGTCAAGGAGTTGCTCTAGGCAGTTTAGGTAACCTCTACTTCGCAGTAGGTGATTATCATCACGCGGTTGAGTACTACCAGAAACGACTAAAAATTGCTCAAGAAATTGGCGACCGCCGAAGCGAAGCCAACGTTCTCTGTAATCTCGGGGCCATCTTTATCCGTACAGAGCAGTCTTCAGAGGCCATTGCCTCACTACAGGCGGCTTTAGAAATTGCCATTCCGCTGAAGACTCGCTATATCGAAGCTGTGGCTCTGCAAAACCTGGCGGCTGTTTACCGCAAACTTTCAGAATATGAGATGGCTTTGGAGTACTGCGATCGTGTCCTCTCTATTGCGACAGATTTAGGCATTCCACTAGCTCAAGACTGTCAGGATCTCAGGGAAAAGCTGATGAATGAACGGTCAGGAACTGCCTCTCAATAACACCCATCTTAAATTCAGGAGCATTCGGCGACGGCATACTAGATCCAGTAGATTTATATCTCTATGTCCTCCATCGCTCCCGACGGTGAACCAGTCCTAACCCGACTCGGCATTGAAGCCATCCGCCTTACCGCCATTCGGCCCAGAACTAGGCGGACCCACTGTCGCGCCATCATCAACTGGCTCACTAAATACCAAGCATCCCCGTCAGCCCCCAACCTTGAACAAATCCGGGGCTACCTGGAATCTTTTCACCACCTCTGTGAGATAGAGGAATGGGAACGAGCTGCTGCTCTCATCTCCACCCGACTCAACAGTCCCACCCAAGAGTTGGCCCACTACCAGTTAAAGCTATGGGGCCACTATCAAGAACAGATCAGCTTGTACAGTCGCCTGGTAGGACATCTCAATCCTAGGTGGAACGGGATGTTCAATAACTTCCTAGGTACCGCTTATCTCTCTCAAGGAGATGTTGCAGTCGCTATTGAGTACTTCCGGCTGAGCCTGCAAATTGCTAGAGAAATTGGTGATCGCTTCGATGAGGGCAGTGCCCTAAGTAGTCTGGGTGGAGCTCATTTTGCCTTGGGCAACTATACAGAGGCCATTTCCTATCAAAAGCAATGGCTGGATATTGCTAGAGAGGCAGGGACAAAAGCAGGCGAAGGCATTGCGTTGGGCACGCTGGGCAATATCTATGAATCCCAAGGAGACTACGCAAAGGCGGCTGACTATCACATCCAGCATCTTGAGATTGCCACTGAAATTGGTGACCTTGAGCAAAAGGGGACTGCCCTAGGCAATCTGGGTAGCGTCTATCATTCCCTCGGACAATATCAGGTCGCGATTGAACACCACCAACAGCACTTCACCCTAGCCCAGCAAATTGGCGATCGCCAAGGAGAAGCCTCGGCTCTGGCCGGATTGGGGAGTGCCTACTACGCCTTGAATCGCTACGCTCAGGCAAAGGCAGCCTTTGAAAAGGGACTAAAAATTGCTCGGGAGACGGGCGATCGTGCAGCTGAAGGCAATGCCTTGGGAGGATTAGGCAACATCCAATTTTCCCAAGGGCGTTATCCATCTGCCATTGACTATCACCAGCAGCATCTCATCCTGGCCCAGCAAATAGGGTCTCGCCAAGGTGAACTTCATGCCCTCGGTAATCTGGGCAACGCCTATGGCTCTTTGGGGCAGTATCAACAGGCAGCAAACTATTATTGTCAGCAGCTGGAGATAGCCCAGGCCATTAGGGATGCCGTTGGCATTGGACTAGCCCTCGGGAATATGGGTGTCATGGCCTATCTGCAGGGAAACTACAGCGAAGCGCTTGATTATCTAAATCAGCAGCTTGCGATCGTCCGACGCATCGAAGATCCTTCAAAAGAAAACCAAGCCCTTAGTAACCTGGGCAACGTATTTCAAGCTACAGGAAACTACTCTGAAGCCATTGAGCACTATCAAGCAGCTTTATCGATCGCCCGTCGGATTAGCGACCGCCAAGGGGAGAGTAACGCCCTGGGCTACCTAGCTAACACTTATCTACGGCTGAGTGACTATTCTCAAGCCCTCGACTACTCGCAGCAGCACCTGACGCTAGCTCATCAGCTCGAAGACCTGCCAGGCGAAGGCCGAGCGCTAGAAGGTCTAGGCAATGCCTATGCTGCCCTGGGAGAATACGCCCGCGCCATCGAATTTCATACGCAGAACCTACAAATTACAAGACAACTAGGCGATCTCGCTGGAGAAGGCGCTGCCCTGGGATGTTTGGGTAATGTGTACCACGAGTTGGGAGAGTATGCTCAAGCAATCATCTATCACCAGCAGGATCTGAACATTTCTCGTCAACTCGGTGAAAAGCCTGCTGAAGAAGGGGCGCTGGTGAACCTTGCCAATGCCCACAGTGAGTTGGGTCACTACGGTGAAGCCGTACATTTTTACCACCAAGCACTGGCGATCGCACAACAGATTGGCGACAAATGGGGTGAAGGAACTACACTTTCCAACCTTGGAGAAACCTTGATTAAGCTGGAGCAATACTCCGACGCCCTCGAAGTTCTCAGCTCAGCCCTCATAATTGTCCAGGTGATTGGCGCTAAAGCCACTGAAGCCCGTACATTTCAACACCTGGCTGTCCTACATCATTCAGCTGGAGAGGAAAAATCTGCTTTGGAGTACTGCGATCACGCTTTGAGCATCGCGGCAGAACTAGAAATTCCGTTGGC
The DNA here is from genome assembly GCF_052168255.1 of Almyronema sp. Taxonomy (NCBI): domain Bacteria; kingdom Bacillati; phylum Cyanobacteriota; class Cyanophyceae; order Nodosilineales; family Nodosilineaceae; genus Almyronema; species Almyronema sp. The sequence continues at coordinate 62,535 of NZ_JBQLZL010000029.1, forward strand.
TCAAGACTGCCAAGAGTTTAAGGAGAGCCTGCTAAAGGAGAAGTCGAAAGGAGAGGAGTTTGAAATATGAAAGGTGTTCTCCCCGTCGGCACTTCAGTTCTTGAGAAGATAGACATCGACCTGGGATCACTTAAAACCATCAAACCATCTTCAAAACGGTCGCACTACCGGGCTGTTGTGAATTGGCTGACCCAGTATTCTCCCAAAGAGAATGCGACTAACTTAGAACAAGTTCGTGGAGGGATAGAGGCCTTCAATCATCTCTGCGAGATTGAGGAGTGGCTTAAAGCAAAAGAGATCATCGATCTACGCTGTAACACTCCTACCCATGAGAAACTGCACCATCAGCTTGGAACTTGGGGATATCAAAAAGAACGTCTTTTGCTCTATGAAAGTCTGCTGGGCAATTTGGAGTCAGGATGGGACGTAATTGGGCTAGATAATTTAGGAATTGTTTACTGCTCGTTGGGGCAATACAAAAAAGCAATTAATTATCACCAACAAAGTTTGGAAATAGCCCGACAAACAAATGATCGAAAAGCGCAGGTTCGAGCCATGGGTAATCTAGGCAATGCTCTATCTTACTTAGGCCAGTATCAAATAGCCCTAGACCATCACCTTCAAGTTCTGGCAATTGCAGAAGAAACCCACAACCGCCCAATGGCAGCAACAACGTTAGGCAATTTAGGGAATACCTATGAAGCGTTAGGAGAATACCAGCAAGCCATCGCCTCTTATCAAAAAAGTCTAACCCTTGCTAAAGAGCTTGGTGATCGTTACGAAGAAGGCAGGGCGTTGGGTAACTTAGGTAATACTTATGAAGCGATAGGGCAATATCCAAAAGCCATTGATTTCTTACAACGCAGTTTAGCGATTGCTCATGAGCTTGAAGATCGTTTTGGGGAGTGCTCAACACTAGAAAGCCTCAGCACTGTCTATGAATCATTGGAACAGTATGAAGAGGCTGTAGCGTGCTCTGAGCAGAGCTTAGAAGTCGCCAAAGAAATTGGTAATCGCGCTGTGGAAGGACTGAATTTAGGAAATCTAGGCAGTCTCTACGAGATTCTAGGGGAATATGAACAAGCCTTGGACTATGTTCGACGCAGTTTGGCGATTGCTGAAAATATCGGTGATCTTGAGGGAGAAGCCAGAGCACTCGGGAATCTGGGCAGCATCTATGCAGCCCAAGAGCAATATCAACAAGCAATTCAATGTTACGGAAGAAGCCTAATCATTGCCAAGAAAATTGGTGACTTACAAGGAGAGAAGAGAGCATTAGGAGATCTGGGAGGAATTTTCTATGCTCTAGGTGACGGTGATCAGGCAATTGATCATTACCAACAAAGTTTAAGTATTGCCCAATCCCTTGGAGATCAGGCCAGCACGGACAGCATCTTGAGCAATTTAGCCATCATTTACTACGCTCTTGGTCAGCATGAAGAAGCAGCCAAAAGTCTCCCCCAAAACCACAATGCCCCCTAACAATTTGACCTTACCCGGTAGAAAACTCCTTAATGAGATTGAAACTTCTTTAGTTTCTCAAGGCATTCAGCAAAGACACTCTCCAAAACATGCTCACTTCACAGCGATCAGAAATTGGCTAGGAAAGTATCAACCTCCCATAGGTGTTGCCAAACTAGAGCAGGTCAAAGGATATCTAGAGGCTTTCCACCATTTGTGTGAGATTGAAGCTTGGCCTCAGGCGTCAGTGTGTTTCAAGTACCGCTTAACACCACAACTGCTGAAGAATTGCACAATCAATTGGCAACCTGGGGCTATTATTCGACCCAAATTGAGCTATACACTAAGCTGCTACATCATGTCACCCTTGAATCGAGGCCCACTCTGCTGATGGGACTGGGGAATGCCTATGCTGATCTAGGCAGCTATCCCGAAGCATTGGCTTGTCATCAACAAAGCCTGGCAATTGCACAGAAGATTGGCAATCGCCTTGAGGAAGGTCGATCTCTCGGGAATCTAGGGGTCCTGCACTACAACATTGGTAATTTTGAAGAATCAATTGCTTGTCGAGAGCAGCGTCTATCTATCGCTCAATCAATCAGCGACCCCCAGGGCGAAATGAACGCCTTAACCAATCTAGGATTGAGTTACCACAGTAAAGGAGACTATGGCAGAGCCATTGATTTTCACGAACGGAGTCTCTCTATTGCGGAACAACTACAAGATCCTCTTGGTGAAGGACACGCTTTAGGAAATTTGGGGATCGCGTACTATTCTTCAGGTAATTATGAAAAGGCGGTTGAGTACCAGCAGTTGCGCCTAGAAGTCGCTCAGCAGATTGACGATCTCCCCAGTGAAATGAAAGCTTTGGGCAATCTTGGCAATGCTTATCAATCGCTCGGTGCATATGAAGAGGCGATTTCTGTACTTGAAGACTGCCTCAGAATTGCTCGGGAGATTGGCTATCTACAAGTCGAAGGCTACGCCCTGGGCAGTTTAGGGGCAACCTACTGGGCCTTAAATCAACCGGAAAAAGCTATTGACTACCATAGGCAGCATTTAGCAAAAGCCCAAAAAATTCAGGACCATGTAGCACAGGAGCAGGCGTTAAAGAATTTGTGCGATTGCAGTGCATCCATGCAAAGCCATCCCCGCGTCATCGCATATGGTGAGCAACATCTGAAATTTGCTCAAGATCCTGCAAGAGCCGCTCAGACACTTATTCACCTGAGCCGTGCTTATCGTGAGATAGAGCAATATGATCTTGCCGTTAAATGTGCGGAGAAACTTCTCGAAATCGTTCGGGATACCCCAAACCAGGAAATAGAACTTCAAGTGTTAGATTCATTGGGGCGAATCTATTTTCGAGTGAAGAAATACGACAGAGCACTTGACTTCCAGCAGCGCCGATTATCACTTATACAGACGCTTGATCAACACTCTCAAGAATTGGGAGGAGCATTCTGGGACTTAGGTGTTACCTACGACGCTTTAGGAAACTATGACCAAGCTGTTGAATGCTATCGACAGCAGCTATCAATTACTCAACAGCTCAGCGACCTCCGGGGAGAAAGCGCAGCTTTGAATAACCTGGGCCATGCCTTGACTTCTCTCGGAGACTACAAACAGGCACTCGTCACCCATCAACAGTATTTGTCCCTGGTTCAGCAGCTAGGCGATCACAACGCTGAAATCAGAGCCTTTGCTGAGCTTGGTAGCTTAGCCTATGAGCTTGAAGACTATTCCCAGGCCATTACATTCCATAGACAGGGGCTAGCAGTCGCTAAAGCCATTGGCAATCGTCACGAGGAGGGAAAGGCGCTCTACAATGTTGCAGCTGATTTGGAAATTAGGGAACAGCACGATAATGCCCTGGCACATTTGCAAGCAGCGCTAGCGTGTTTCAAGGAAACAGGAACTCACTATCTGGAGGCTTTGACCCTCTTCAACATGGCAGGCATCAGCCGCAGTCTCAAACATTCCGAACAAGCTATCGAATACTGCGATCGCGCCCAGACTATTGCTATGTCATTGGAAATTCCGCTCGCTCAGGACTGTCAAGTATTAAAAGAGAGGCTATTGAATGAACAGCCAGAGAGAGGTGATCCTGACAACAGATGACCTTGCTCAAGCCGGGCAAGCCATCTTGTCGCAGTTAAATCTTTCAATTTCTAACCTACCTAGCGAACGTCCTGCCTCTTTAGAGCGTGCGAATCATCGAGCTATCAAAAACTGGTTGACTAGATATCAGCCGAAGGCCAAAGCCCACAACCTCGAACAGGTACAAGGGTTGTTAGAGTCATTTCACCACTTGTGTACGATTGCTGCTTGGGAGAAAGCCACTCAAATTCTGTTGCTTCGTATCAATGTTGTAGATCGGGAGTCCAACAATTCGCAGGTTGATCCCTTACATCTCCAGATAGGGAGATGGGGTCATTATTCTACACAAACTCAGATATACACCCAACTTTCAGGTCATTGCTCTCCAGAAGCAGAGATGGTTTGCTTGAATGGATTGGGGTTGGCTTATCAGAGCATCGGAAACTATTCAAGAGCCATCGAATATCACTCTCAGCATCTGGATTTAGCGACTCAACTAGAAGATCCCATTGCCGAACAAAACGCCTTGTGCAATCTGGGCAACGTTTATGGAGCCGTAGAACAATACTCTGCTGCAACAACCTGCTATGAGGCGGCCCTTTCGCTGGCATGTCAAGTAGGAGATAGCAGAGGAGAGGGCAAACTGCTAGGCAACCTAGGCGTACTGCAAAGATTGCAGGGCAATTTTGAAAATGCGATCGCCTATCATCAACAACATCTCCAGATTGCTTTAGCATCAGAAGACCTGGATGGACAAGCTAATGCGCTTGAAAACCTAGGAGTTGCTCACTACTTTCGGGGGGATTATGAAAATGCTAAAGACCTCCTTCAGAGCAGTTTGCGCATCGCTACTCAGATTGGTGATAAGAAGGCGATCACAGTATCTTTAGGAAGCCTTGGGAACGTAAGCACGGCCTTGGGCCACCTTCAGGAAGCTCTTCATTACTATCGACAGCAGCTTGAGATCTCTCGGGAAATCAGCTTTTTAGAAGGACAGGAAAAAGCGTTAGGAAATATCGGTACCATCTACAAAGATTTAGGCGATTTTGATGCCTCCTTGACGTACCTGCAGCAAAAGCTTTCCCTGGCTCGTCAGCTGTATAGTCGCCAAAGCGAAGCCTACGCTCTAAGCAACATGGGCAACACCTACACGTGTCTGGAACAATACGAGGAGGCAATTCGATGCCAGCAAACCAGCCTAGAAATCACTCAGGAACTAGGTGATACTTGGGGATGTGCAGCTGCTATGTGCAATCTTGGAGACGCTTACCGCTTATCAGGGCAATTTGATACTGCTGTTTCCCATTTACTAAATAGCCTGCTCCTTTTCGATAAACTGCGAGCCCCTCAGGTACAGGCAGTAATGGGATTACTTATTCAGATTGCTTATGAAGTGGGCATTGAAGCATATAGCGCACTGCTAGAGAACAATCTGGTAGCGATTCAGGACAGCGAAGGTGGAGAGGCGATCGCAAAGCTCAGACCCTATTTATTTGAAGAGTGATGATGGATAAGGGTGGGCAGCCTTCAATAGTCTTGCCATAATGGGTGGATGGATTTGATACAAGGGTATTAGCGGATGCCACGTGCAATTATCTTGACGTCTCATCCCGATGAATACGATGCTGTTCGTGCTCATTTGACGGAACTTGAAGAAGAGACACATCCTCAAGGAACTGTCTACGAATTAGGACATTTCTCGTCCAATGAACAAATTTGGGAAGTCGCGATCGTTGAGATTGACAATAACAATGCTAGTGCGGCTTCAGAGACTGAAAGAGCCATCAATCATTTCAAACCTAACGTCATTTTTTTAGTTAGTGCTGCTACCGGAATTAAAGATGTGTCCTTGGGCGATATTGTGATTGCCGATAAGGTCTATGCATATGAATCGGGAAGAGCAGAAAATGAATTTCACCCACGTCCAGATGTACACAAGCCATTTTACGCACTAAAAGCAAGGGCTAAAGTAGAACGAAGAAAGACTGACTGGTTCAGTAGAGCACTTCATGGAATGACCAGTCCACCCCCTTCTGTTCTTCTGGCACCGATCGCATCCGGAGATAAAGAACTTGCTGGTGAAAAGACAGAGCTTCTAAATTTCTTACGTTCTCAATATGGCGATACTGTTGCTGTTGAGAATGTAGGATTTGGCTTTTTCGCAGCTGTTGAAGCAAATGGAGGAGTTCCTGCACTAGCAGTACACTGGATATTTTGTTCGCTTACTAATAGTGCAGAAGCTATTCAAGAAGACGCTAAGCCTGTTGCATCTCAGAATGCAAGTGCATTTATTTTTGGGATTCTCGCAAAGCATACGATAGCTGATTCGGAAACCACACAGCGCATTGAAGGTGTGAGGTCATATGGGATAACTTCCGATGCCTTACTTGCTGATATTGGGCAACGAGTTGAAGCAGCAGTATATAGCAACTCGGGAAGTCTTAACAGTGAACGGCATAAACGCATCGACAATGCACAGACCTTGATTAATCAAGGCCAATTCAATCAAGCAGTTCAATATCTAAATGAGCTAAAGGCAGAGCTGTGGTATCAATTGGACGATATTCTCAAGTATCGTCTTCTCGCAAGTCTTGGAATGGCAAAGTTAGGGCTTGATGAAATTAGTGACGCAGCAACAATCTTCATCGAAGCATTGCAATATAACCAAGAAGACGACAAAGCCATAGCGAATGCGGCCATGGGGTATGTGTTTCAAAAGAATTACACCACAGCCGAGGCTTTGATCAAGGAAGCATTAGAGCGCAATCCAGCGAGTGGTTTTGCATATTCACTACGCATTCGAGTTGCTCCAGTCACAGCAAACCTTGAGTCAGTATTAAAACAAGTTCCATCTGAATATCACCAAAATACAGATGTTTTAGTAGCATTCGGAGAAGCAGCTCTAAATCGCAAATTGTATGATAAGGCAGCAGAATGCTGGCAAGCGGCTCTAGAAGGTAATAACGATCGGAGTATGGATAGCGTCAAGACTTTTCTGGCTGTCGCTCTGCTCAAACCGGTTGCTAATAACTATCCACTCATCGCTGCTGGCCAGCTTTTAGAACACCAAAAGCATAATTTGGAGCGGATTATTTCTCTACTGACTGAAGTTTTAGGGGGAGAATATGTAAATCCATATGATTTGTCGCATCTGCAATTCACCGCATTAGTTAATCGAGCATCTGCTTTTCGCTTGTTAGGTCGGCAGGATGAAGCCATTCGTGACATTGAAGTTGCTCGACAAAAAGAACCAGAAGACCATTATCTGGTTATACAACGTGCCCTTTTAGCTCATGAAAAAGGGGATGAAGAGGGAGCTTACAACTATGTGAGCCCGATTTTGCTGTCTTCTCAAACTCCAGAGGTATCTTTATTGGCGGCTAGCTCTTTGATGGCTCTTAACCGTGACGAAGAAGCAGAAGAGGTATTAGATCAATTCTTGAAAACAAATAGTCCTGAAGCACTCAAACGAGATGCCAAGCGTCTAAAATTTGACTTGTTTTTGGAACGTGGCGATCGCCATAATGCCGAAGCCGTGCTTCAACAAGTAAATAGTGAAGCTCCAGAAAGCATTTTTACGATTATTCAAAATATGCGCTGGCAAAAGTACACTTGTACAGAGGCGAGTATTCCAGCGCTAGTTGAACAAGCTAAAGCCGTTCTCGCTTCTAAATCTTCTGTCCCAGCTCAAATGTGTCTCGCCGATATTCTCTATTCATTAGAGTATTATCGTGATGCAGCCGAAATCTACGAGCAATTTGTTGATAAAAGTCTGAATACTCCTCTTTCCCGGCGGCTATTACAGACCTATTTCTCAGCAGGTAACTACAGAGAGGTGCTAAATCTTTGTGAGCAGCTTCTTGATAAATACGGTCCGCTGGAAACAGTTTCTGAAATAGCCGCCTACATTTATGACGAAATTGGAGACATGGATAGCGCCCGACGCATCTGCGAAACCTATCTAGACTCCTTTCTAGAAAACATAGCGATGCAACTGCGACTGGCGGCAGTCAACTATGCTACAGGGGAATATGAAAAACTAGATGCGTTTCTTGATTCGCAACCAGATACGAAAGGCTTAAATTTAGTCTCTTTAAGGAAACTTGCTCAGCTCTATAAAGTTAGAAATCGAATAGACAGATTTCTTGAAACCATCTACGAGATAAGACACCACTTTTATGATGATGGACAAGTTCACGCCTTCTATCAGATTTCATATCTTGAGGCGACCAAGATTCAACCAGGTATTCAAAGTTTCGAGACGGTGCAAGATGGATGTGGGGTGCTTTTAAGAAACGAATTTGGTAAAGAACAGTGGTATGTTGTTGAAGATCAGCCAGATGCGGTTTTCGCTCAGTACGAGCTAAATTCTAGTCAACCACTTTATCAAGCTCTGATTGGCAAGAATATAGGGGATGAAATTGTTCAGGCAGAAGATGGCTTTGGTCGAAACTCTCTTCACATTGCAGCTATTACAGACAAATATTGTGCAGCAGGTAAACAAAGCTTTTCTGTCTTAGAGAACCATACAGACATTAAAAGCTTCAGAATGGTTGCTGTCCCGATGGATGGGGAGAATCTTTCAAATGATTGGGTGCAACAGTTCATCGAAGGATTACAACAGCATCAAGACCATTTTGAGCTTATTAAGTCTAAATATATTTCAGGTACGTTTCCTTTTGGTGCTGTTGCCAGCTTAATGAATCGCAATCCGATAGAGCTTTGGCAAGTTCTAGCTTTTGGAGCTTCCCCCTTTATTCATGCATGGTCTAACTTTCAGCATGAGAAGTTTGAAGATGCTTTGATGAGTCTTCAGAAAGGAGGGCTCGTAGTTATTGACCCTATCTCATTAGTGACTATTCATCATTTAGGGGTTGCAGATGATGTCATTAGGCTTTTAGGAAGATTTGGGATTACTCAATCAACAATTGATCTATTCGGCGAGATGATTGAAAGAGCACAAGGTGTTCAACGCGAAGGTTTTGCCACCTTTGGAGTGGAAGGAGGTCAGGGCATTTTTCAGGAAGTTTCCTCTGAGCAAATTGATCAGCAGAAAGTTTTCTTTGAAAGAGTTATTAACTGGATTAGAGACAATTGCCAGATTCTACCTTGTAATAGAGCCTTAGATATCAACAAATCCGAACGGGACAAGCTGGCAGAATGCATAACTTCAGCCTTTATTGACACGGTTTTGATTGCTGGAGAACCTGGAAGAATTTTGTACTCTGATGATCAATGGCTACGCTGGTATGCCCATGCTGATTCAGGAGTTCTAGGAGTTTGGACGCAAGTCACTTTGAAATACTGTTTAGAGCAACAGTCTGTAAATGAGTCGCTCTACCAGAAGTCAGTCATACAACTCGCAGCTAATGCTTACACTTATACAGTAATTGATGCCGATATCTTGATGGCATCTGCTAGATTGGCCGAATGGAAAGTACGGCCAGTTTACACTGCTGTATTGAAGGCATTAGCCAATGAAAAGAATACCAATCTGGGTTATGTAATTTCTATCTCAGCAGATTTTATTAAACAGCTATACCTTGAAGTTATTGTCACCGAAATGCACTGGACTGACCCTAGAGATCCATTAGTCTTTGAACTGCTCAGAATTTTAACAAAAAGATCAAATGTTGATTTTATTCAACAACTCAAGAGAGCCTTGAGACAAAGATTTGAGCTAATCCCTTTGAAGAAAAGAGAAGTCTTTTTGGTTTTGGATTCCTGGCTCACATCTCAACGAGTGATCACTTGAAGCCACTCGATATCCATTTATACCAAATCCCGTTGGAACACCCCCGTTTCCAGAGGGCGCATGGCTATGCGCCCCTACAGATTTCCTGGATTGATTCGGGGGAGCCGAGTTCGGATTCGGTATTAGACTATTTTCAAATGCATTTATCAGTCCAACCTCAACATTTGCCGCTATTTTCCACAAACCTGCCATAGCCACCTCCTAACCTTTGGCATACAGGGCTTCCGAGGGAACCCCATCATCCCCCCCTCACCCTGGGAGCCATGCCCAGCCGCATTCCCAAAAGCCTCACATCTCTACTCCTCGCCAGCATTCTTGCCTTCATCCTGCTGCTGGCTCCAATCCTCGGGCTTTCCCCAGCCCACGCCGAAGCCTGGGACGAACAGATCCCCTCCACCGTCTACAACGGCGCACTGGTTCCCGACCGGGGCCACATCACCTTCTCCACCCTGCCCGTCATCAGCGAAGCGGGCTCCCTGCAAATCCCCGATTCCCTCGCCGCGCAACTGGGCTACAACCCCTCTCGCATCTGGTCAGAAAATACCCCCATCGATCAGGTGCTGATGCTTGGCGACCTACAAGACGCCTTTGGCCTGGGAAACTTCAACCTCGCCACCATCGCTCAACTCACCGGGCTCAACCTCAACGGCATCAGCCTGACCAACTTTCCCCTCATCGCTCAGCAAACCCTCGCCAGCCTGGTCGATGCCATTCCCCAACTGGCCCAGCGCACTCTAGATCAGGTGCCCATTCTCAAAGACCTGGTTAACCTCAACCTCCACAACCTTGGCTCATCTGCGCTCAGCGACCTGGCCCTGCAATCTCTCAACCTGGACGACTTCGGCAGCAGCCCCCTGTCAGAACTGGCCAGCAACGACCTACTGGGTCAGTTCTCCCTCGGCGATCTGGATCTGGGCCAGTACAGCTTCAACGACATCCCTGGTCTTACCCAAACTCCCTTAGAAGACCTGCAGGGCTGGCAGCAAACCTTTGTGGGTCAGGTACCGGGGCTCTCCCAGGTGTCCTTCGCCGCTTTTCCCAATGCCCCTGCTGTAGGCTACTTCGGCTTCATCGCCATTGATGATGTCACCTATGGCCCGATGGAACACCGCAACACCCCCACCCAGCGCTCCATCACCGGCAGCGATAAAGTGGGCTTCAACTATCAGTGTGCTCAACCCCGAGGCTGCGCCTACCTGGAACTCAACTCGCCTGTATCTCTTGGTGTGGCTGGCGATCCACCCGGACTTCACGGAGCGCAGTGGATTCAAGGCGGCACCGGACAGGGTGCTCAGATGGTGCCAGGGGGCCACGGCATTCTTAGCGTCATCAACGGCGGGCAGGAGCCAACGGGGCGGTTGCCCTTTGGCCCGGTCTTCAAAGTGGTGCTCACCAACACGGATGAATCCTCCGGCACCGGCAGCTTCGGCATCTACTTTCGGGTCTGCCACCACGGCTTTATCGATCTGGGCTGTACGCCCTACTTCATTGGCCCCATCCCCTGGTTCAGCGCTAAAGAGAAAGGCATTGTCTTTGTCGGCGAGACTCCGGGCACTCCACCCGGCGATATTCCCGACATTCCGCCCTTGCCTGCTGAGGTGCAGCAGCAGATTGACGCGCTAATTCAAGCCAACGAGCCGGATTTTCTCAGTGCGGTGAATGTAGACGGTCCCTGTTTAGCCAAAATCATGAGCCAGGTGCCGCCTGGGGAATCTGCCGCTGCTGCGACAACTGTGCCCAAGCTGCTGGAAGCCGCTCAACGGGCAGGCATTACCGACCGAGCACAGATTGCCTACATTCTGGCCACGGCTGAAACCGAAACCAACTTTCGTCCCCGCAATGAAGACGGCGGCTACTGCGGGGAATACGGCCCCGGCTGCTACTACGGTCGCGGCGACGTGCAGCTCACCGGCCAGAGCAACTACCAGTACTGGTCTAACCGCCTGGGGGTAGACCTGATCAATCATCCTGAGCTGGCCAACCAGCCCGACTTGGCCGCTCGCATAGCTGTGGAGGGAATGCGGGATGGCACCTTCACTGGCAGACGACTGGGGCAGTACATCAGCGGCGACCAGCGCGATTTCGTGGGGGCTCGCCACATCGTCAACGACAGCGACAAGAGCAGTCAGGTGGCGCAGCAGGCAAATCGGTTTCTAGGGGCGCTCAATCAGTGCTCTACCGTTGTCACCACCACTGACACCAACCTCACCAGCGCCAATCATCCCGGTCAGCTCATTGCTCATTCCAACGGCAGTGCCACTCAGCAGAGAATCGTCAATGCCATCAATGCCCACTACAACGAGTCATCTGCGGGTGGGCCAGGGGGTGGCAACGTCGCCTGTGCTTATGAAGTGAACCGGGTGCTGCAAGATTCCATCGGTCACAAAATTGGCTCTAATCCAAATCTGGTGGCTTCCGTTGAAGCGGATTTGCAGTCTGGGGCGGGACAACACATTGGGGCTCAGTGGGCACATGCCGGAGATGTCATTGGGTTTCGCCGTACTTTTAAGACTAAAACCTTTGAATAATGATAGGCAAAATAGACTCGAAGGATTCAGCTTGCATACCTTCCAATAAAGCCAATATAAAATCAACTGCAATCTTATCCTTCCAAAGTCCACGCATTGCAGTGACTAAGCCAGTAACTGTCAAACCGGTAGCACTTGTTAACACTACAAGCTTATCAGGATTGTTTCTTAAAATAAGACAGAGAGAAATTAGTGCTATAAAAGCGGCGATGATAACCCCCATGCAAATCCGAAACTCGTTCTCTTTAGATGATCTCAAGTTTTCAAGCTTAGCCTTCAAGGGAGATAACTCCAACTGGCTGAAGTCATCCCCTAACCTAATCAGTGAATGAGACTTTAAGATTTTTTTGAGTTCGCTCATATTGAAATATATTCGAATATGTATAAAATTTGGAGGCAAATGAAACTAGATCTAGGCAGCAATTTTACTGTCTCATAATGTAATTCTTGGCAACTGCGGCGGCAGCATCTACATAATGAATCTCTGCTGCGTTTAGCAAAGAAATGATTGTCCTGTAAAAAACAGCCAGACGATATTCCAGAATAGCAGGCTTTTCATTAACTAAGACGATGCATTTTCTGTATTTTTTGATTACATTGCCAATCAAAACCGAGTTACAGACAACAAAGTCAAAAACGCCATTATAATCATTAGGAATTACTTCAATAAATTTTTCAACGCTCAGTAAACCGTCAAATAGTTCTATTCTATTGCCGGGAGAAATATAGCTATCAAATAAAGAATCCAGGATCAAACGGGTTTTATATTTTGTGTACAGCTTGTCAGTAAGAGCTTCCTGTTTTTGAATCAATTTGTGAAACTTTGAGTCATCTAATAGGTTATTAAAAAACTTACTCAAAAATTCGTTTATTTCTGCTGTTGACCGTATAGGAGATAAATATTCGTTTCCGTCTTTATTCTCCTTGCAAAAGCTTCTAAAAGAATTTTGGATGAATTGAATCTGATTTTGTTCAGAACTCATGATCAAATCTAATAAGGTATTCGGAGTGACAAAATCAGTTTTGCGGAAGTTAGAGGCTCTCCAATGAGCAACCAGTGTAACAACTTCGAAGTCTCTAAATATATTTTCAAAATCATTCAGGCTGACATCTCTAAAGACCTTGACTCCGCAGGTTTCGACATAGGAAGCAACCTTATTGACAATTTCGACTACTTCGGGAAAATATTTCATTTCCCATAGAGCCTCTTGCCGAACTAGAGAAGGATTAGGGAAAATGCTTCTCACAAAGTCCTTTTCGGTATCGCTCGCTAAATTAAAATAGAAGTCTTCTTGAGTCAGAGGCAGTGCTATAGCTAAAGCACAGTCACTTGGTTTAGTTATTTTGGATCGAAAGCTTTGCATGAAAATTGAATTGAGATGGTCCACTAATAATCAAATCACCAGCTTGCTCATCGTAATAAAATTCTAAGTCGATATCAGGATGCTCCTTCTTGATTTGTTTCTGAATATTGTTAATCATACTGTTGAGATCCTTTTTTGTCGATGGCGGAGTTTGAGAAAATTGCTTAATTATCGATTGGATCAATCCGACAAGATCATCTGGAAGAATACCTTTTATAAAAATCTTGATTCTTACTATAAGTGACTTTTGAGTTATGACAGAAGAGGGAACTTCAACTTCTATTGTTTGCTTATAGTCATAGAAGCTATCAACAAGAGGCTCAGTCTCAACTTTTCGAACAGTTGCATTTCCCCAGTCATATTGATTGCGCTTAAGCAAGGCTATGCTTTGCTCAAACGGTTGATCGTCTTTCTTCAAAAGCACTTTTTGTGTCTCAAGGTCTTTGATGTCAGCTGTCAAAGTTAAAGCCCTGGCTTCATCAGGAGTAAAATCTACTAAGAATAACTGGATTGGTTTATCATTTGTGGGAATTGAGTCAATCGATTTTCCTAAAGCTTCATGGAGGCCAGAAAGAGTATAAGCTTCTAGAACTTTATCGCTATTGGAGCGCAAAACTACATAGCCGTTAGGTGAGCGTTCTACAATAAATGAAGAAACATCTAAGGTATCTGCAGTTTGTATTCGTTTAGCTTCATCAGGAGTCAATGGAAAATTGCGTGGACGATAGCCAAACGGAGGAGCAGAAGAAGTAGTCTGATGAGCTTCGTTAAAGCCTCGGTTCTCTAAAGACAAATGATTTTCAGTTAAGAGCGCTTTTTCTGGGCTTCTAATTTCTGGTGAAAGAGTCCTGCTTTGAGAAATTTGCGAAAGATCTACTAAATCCTCTTGATATCTAAGTTCTCTAGAAATTGAATGAATTTTATTAACGTCGCGAGGGTTATACAGGATGCTGCCATCATCCGTACGCCTTATTTTACCTGGTGGCACATCTAAGCTTTGTTGTAAGCGGGTCACTTTAGAATCAAGATTATGTCCACCTGTCGCGTAAGAAAACTCAGAATGTTTAGATAGAACAATTGAAGGAGTTCTAACCCAACTTCTAGAAGCATCCTCAGCTAAGACCTCAACATAGCCTTGCATAATAAGGTTGGAATCCAGCAAATCTCCAAAGTATATCTGAATTTCAGGGGAGGAAATCAAATAGGAAGTTGAGTCTAGCCACTCAGCGAATTCAGGTTCTTCAATTCTTGAGTAGTTATAGTCTCTTGGTGAAGCTAAAAGATAGGAGAGCTCAGATAATGCTATTTCTGGCCATTTACTATCACCTTCTTTCAGTTGATCCGTCAGTAGATATAGGTTGTTTAATGCGTATTGAAAATTTGATTCATAATAATCGGATATTTCACTCACTTCTAGATAAGAAATCTCTCCGTTCTGAGCAGCTTCATATAGCTCATTGATTAAAGCTTGATGACCTTTCTCGAATTGATTGATAGTTTTGTCTAAAGGCCAGGAGATGATTGCATCTATAAGTCTCGCGGTTTCCTGAACGAAGAAATCATTTCCTGACTCCATACTTCTAGTTTCAAATTGTGAAGATGATGATATGCCAAATTCTTTGAATATTTGGTACAAGGCTGTATACTGAACAACTCTTGCAAGATCTGGATTGTTTAAGCTCGAAAAATAATCGTATGCAATTTCCTCATAGTCTTCAAGGGAAATCTCCGTCCCATATATGACTGACAATGCTCCAGTTCTATAGAGTGTCAGATAGCTGTAATCCTCGATTCGAGTAGTGTACCCAACCCCTTCAGTATTCCAGTTAAACAAGATAGAACCCTGCTCTTCAAACACCTCGTTTAATGATTTATCGAATGGAGGCAAATCGCTTGGCTTGTAAGGATAGTCGTAAAAGTTAACGTATTCAACTTCTCCATTCAAAGACCAAGACTTCAATATTTGGTCAGTTATATTCAGTAAACTACCTAACTCTGTATCAACTAAATTAGAACTAAGGTATATTGGAGCCCAGTCTGGAGCCCAGTCCCCATATTCGACTTCACTTTCGTCAAGCCTGCCTGCGAACAAATGATTACGTTCATAACTCTGAGCAAGATCTTCTTCTGCTGTTGCCGCTATCGTCAAAGCTGTTTCGAAGCGTAAAGGCGGCATTCTAAGTACGTTTTCAACTCTTTCTCGACCTAAGACAGCAACAAAGTCATCATCGGTAATAGCACCAATGATCAAATCTGAATCAAGGAAAAACTGCCGTGCCTCTACATTATATTCTGACAAATCTTTTTCTTTTGACATAACCCAAACAACGATTCCGGGTGTATTGCTAATAAAAACACCATCATTCCCTTCCGTTAGAATTTGGCCTAGTTCTTGAGGATCACCACCGAGAACAGGCTTGAATAAGTAATTGCCGTTATTTGTCCACTGATGTAATTCCGCCGCAGATACAGACAAGTCTAGAGTCTGTGTGTTTTCTGTTGGAGGCTCAATAGGAAGATTGGAAATGTTCGCCTTGTAAGTCGTTCCATATAAGTCAATATAAAGTTTAGATAGAACCTTCTCTGAGAGTTCTAAGTCATTTAAAGGTGGCAAAGTTATAAGAACGTCTGCTACCCAGCCGTCATAGCCAACTGGATAGGCAAGAGATTTTGCCTCTTCTCCCAAATCACCTGCGAGTGATTGAAAATATTCTTCATTCAGATGTGGCGGCGGCTCTGAAATCAGTAAAATTCTGCATCCATCTTCCAAAGGTTCTGATAAAGCAACTGTTTGGAGATGGTATGGATATGTCTCTCGAAAGTTTTCCCACTCTTGTTCTGTCTGCTGATTTGCTTGGGGACATCGGCTAACTTTTTGAGAACAACCAAATAGACCAAAAACTAGCGTGATTGACAAAAGAGCAAATTTAGTGAGGCCAGCATTTTTGGCTGAAAGGCTTTTGTTTCGCAGAATACAAAGTTTAAAGGTCATGGCCAGAAGCTTGAGTTAGGGCTTTGTTTTTAACAACTTCAAGCTTAAAAGAGAAATTACGCACGCTCCAAACGTGATTCAGAAAAATTCTCTTTATGTATTTATTTAAAGGTGTATTTTTTACTACTGTAGAATCTCGTTCTTTGTATGTCTTTATCTCGACAAACGATTTGGCTTTTCACCATGGGCAGAAGCCCGTGATTGCGGTCGCCAATACCATGGGCAGCTTCATTCAGAGCTATGCCGACGCCCATGATTTGAAAAACGGCGATCGCATCGACCTCTCCTTCGCCGACCTGCTGCAGCGCTACCTGGAACGCTCGCGGGATGTGGTGCTACGCAACTACAAAGGCCAGAGCGTTGGTGTAACCAGCCCGGAGGGCTTTCGCCACCGCTTAACTGATGATGAGCTGGGCGATGAAGGACTTTTTGCCTATGAAGAAGCCCTGGAATGTATCCGGGAAGGCAACTTCAGCCGTATCCCTATCAGCCCCATTGACTACATCGAGCAACGCCTGGAGCAGGCCGGATACCGAATCAGCGAAGTCACCGGACGTAAAGCCGGATTGGACTACGTCCCCGATGGCACCACTACCTACAAAGTCCGCACCGAAAGCGAAACCTCTTCCAAAGCCAAAATTGAAGCCGTGGCCCTGTTCAACGCTGGTGATGCCGATGCCATCCTGCTGAACTGCTCCGGCTCAACGGGCATCTCCCTTCATGCCTCCGAAAAATTTGCCGATCAGCGACCCCGACACATGATCGTCGCCCAGGCCGAGCGGGATATCAACGTCTTCATGCAGATGCTGGGGCGCATCCATCGCACCGGGCAGGTCGAACTGCCCAGCTATACCTTGCTGATGGGGGACTTGCCTGCCGAAAAGCGACCGGGGGCGATCCTCTGCCGCAAAATGGCCAGCCTCAACGCCAATACCACAGCTTCACGGGAAACCGACATCTCCATCAGCAATGTGGTGGATTTCATGAATGCCTATGGGGAACAGGTGGTGAGTGAACTGCTCACCGATGATCTGGAACTCAATGCCCAGCTCGATTTTCCCACCCTGAAAGCACAAAACGATGGTTCCGAAGTCGCCTTGATTAAGCGGGTTACGGGAGCCATTCCGCTACTGCCGATCGAGCAACAGGAAGCGGTTTATGACCTGATTGAATCGGAGTACAAAGAGCTGGTGGATCAGGCTCGGGCCATGGGAGAAAGCATCCTGGAAGCGGATCAGCTGGATCTCGATGCCCGCACGACGGCGCGGATGGAGGTGATTGCCGATGACAGCCCCGTGAAGACGGAGTTTACCGGGCCAGTCTTTTTGGAAATTGTCGATGCCAAGAGTGCCAGCAAACCGCTGACTCAGCTGCAGGCGGTGAATGTGCTGCGGGAGGGGCTGGGGTTGGAGGCGGTGAAGGATCTAGAGAACCATGACCCAGAAGAGTTAGAAGCTCCAGCAAATAAGCGGTCAAATTATGCGATCGCCTCTCTCACCGCAGCTACCGAAAAGTATCGCACCGCTGTTATTGCCACGAAGAAAGAAGAAGCGGCGGCTAGCAAATTCAGCGATCGCATCGACAAACAATTCGACCAGGTTTCCTCTGCCTTGAAGGAATTTCCCACTGGCACCCCCGTTCGCATCGTTTCGGGCACGACCCAGAGCGTCTTCTACGGTGTCGTCGCGGGTATCGATCAGAAGGTTCGTCCCGGCAGTCCTGCTGCTCCGAATAACTGGAAGATGCGACTGCTAGTAGCTGACTCCGCCCGACAAATCACGGTTCCGCTCTCCAAGCTCAATAGCTGGCGGGAAGGATCAGTTGCCATCACACCTCAGGCCCAGGACTGGTTCGGCAACGATGTCTACAGCCTGTTCGATAAGTTCCAGCAAAGCGGACGAGTCGAGCGGCAGATATTCACGGGCAACATCATCAAAGCCTTTGAGAAATACCCCAAAGGCAAGCTGGTGAACTTTACGGATCATCAGGGTCAGGTGCGCCAGGGATTGGTGATGCCCAAAGAGTTCGACATCCGCGAGGAACTCGATAAAGAGCCCGTCGTCTTCAAACAGGGCCATCAGGTCAAAGCCTTCCTCACCGATCTCACCAGCCGCCGAGGTGCGGTGAAAACTCTGGATGAGTTGCTGATTCTCAAAGCCCAAATCAACGGCGAAGGATTCATCCTGCAAGCCCCCAAAGCGAAGGAATCGGGGGCCAAGTACTTTCTAGATGAAGCGCTCATTGCCGCTGTCGGTAACGATTTCCACTCCGTGGCTGATCGCATGGAAGTCGTCGTGCTGCCTGAACGGCTGGAGCAAACCCTCATGGTGCTGATGAACCAGCGTCAGTACATGCTGGCGGCTTTTGACCATAAAGACGTTGCTCGTGACTACCTGGGGATTGAATTACCCAAACTAGAAGTGGTGGATGCGGCAACTCCGGCTCCGAGGCCCATTCGAGAACCGCTCCCACTGCCGCCTCCGCCTCCGCTAGTATCAGCTCCATCGACTTCCGCTTCTGGCAGCATTCTTCCACCCAAACAGCAGCAGGGGCAGATCGAAAAGCGCATCGCTAACTTCTTGGAAAAAGCCGGGATTCGAGAAGCCGTTACCGCAGGCGAAGACTACCACCTCAAAATCGAGAATGAGCCCTACATTCCTCTGGTCGTAGAGCGGCAACTCGATGAACTGTACCTGACTCACTACCGGGAGCAGAACGGCGACACCTTCATCGACACCGAGATGGTGTTCAAGATTCAAGCGGACGGACAGCTCCGGTTCAAGGAAGTCGCTACCCAAGACCCGATTCGAGGGGGAGAGTGCCGCAGCCCCGACCGCCTGTTTGCTCAGACCTTTTCCCGCAACATCCATCATCAGGGGTTTGCTGAAGCTGTGAGAGAACAACTTCAGCCCAAGCCAGAAGCTACCCCCCAAGAAACCCATTCTCTAAAACCAGCCGTAAAAGCTTACCTCGACGTTAAAGCAGAGCATCCCGATGCCCTGCTGCTGAGCAAAACCACCGATGGCCGCTTCTACGAAGCCTACCTGGAAGATGCCAGGGCGCTCTCCGAAAAAACTGAGGTCATTCTCACCAGCACCGACTCCGGGATGGGACGAATTCCGGTGACGGGTTTTCCGATTCACGCGACAGATCGCTACCTGGATATGCTCAGGCAAACCACGGCGGTAGCAGTGGTCGATGGCCCAGATGCCGTAGTGGTTCATCCGCAGGTGAGGCCAGAAGCTGTTGCCGAAAGTGTAACGGCTCTCGAACCACCACCAGTTGTTGAAGAAGAACAGGCCACCCTATTTTCTCTAGAAACCTTTCAAAGCAGCCCTTCCAGGACTCTCATTACTGCTACTGTCGATCCTTCTTGGAATAAAGAGACGCCAAAGCCTCCCACGGCTGAGTCATCGCCCCCTGTGACTGAAGCCCAACCACCGCTGGTCATTGAGGAGCCCGTAACGTCAACTCCAACTAGGAGCCAACCGTCCATCGAAGATTTGCGCCAGTGGTATCGCCATGCTCGCGACATTGGTAGATCGGAGAAGCACTTGAAGCAGATTGAAGTGATTAGTCGAGCAGCGATCGCTGGCCAAACATTTGGTGAGCGAGACTTTCAAGCTCTAGACCGCGACGAAGCCGCCTGGCAGTCCCAAATCGACACGGTCACCAATCAGGCCCGCTACATTCTCGACACCGTTGGCACTCAAGATACCGATGGTCAGCGCTTTAGCAGCAAGACCTACAGCATTCAGGGGAGCGAGGGGAATCTGGCGATCGCAGCAGCCGATCGCGGCGAGATTCTCCAGCTCCAAAACGACCAGGTGATTCTCTCCAAAGTCACCCAAGTTGATGCCCAGCGGTTTCAGAAATTCGCTGAGCTGATTCAAAGCCGTGCCCTCAATGTACAAACTCCGCAACTCCAGCCAGTCGGCCTAGAGCCCTAGAATCCAGGTACCGCTTATGCTTCCCTCCTCAAATTCTGGGGCCTGGTCAACGGTGCAGTGGTTAACGGCCCATCAGCTGCCTGCCCTGCCAGTCGCCCCAGTTCAAGACCCTTATCAGTATCCCCGCATGGTTGCTGCTAAACCCGAGCGGGGCATCTTCTCCCATGTTGATTGTCAGTGGCAAGACGGTAGGCTGTGTCCAAAACCGCTCTTTACTGGTAAGAATCCTTCTTACCTGGATAGCCAGGGCATTCCCCACCTGGTCTATCACCACCGATACCAAAAGACCCTACCCAGTGAGCGAGACCTGCGCCAGTGGTTTGCCAATCCGCTCAACGGAGTCGGCTCACTGGGCGGACATCAGCGGATCGCCTGGATTGATTTTGATGCGAAATGCTTTGAGTCGTCGCAGGTTTGCGATCGCGCTGTCCCTCAATGGTTAGACCAGCACCCTCTACTCCAGCAAACCTTCACCGAACGCACCCACAGCGGCGGCTGGCGATTCGCCGTCAAGCTGCAAACACCGCCGACCTTCACCAATTTCGCCCTAGAACCCGGTGGTGCCCATGTTGGTGAAGTGTTGGGCACAGGTCGCTTTACGGTTCTGGCACCCACTATTGGCCCCAGCAGCAATGCCTATGTGTCGATTCGGCGAGCTGAGCCCGTTGAAGTCGAGAGCCTTGAAGCGATCGGGCTCTTCAGTTCCTCCGCTCGGCAGGCAGAACAGCGACCCGCCAGCTACCAGCCCAAGCCAATTCTGAGGCCCCTGCAAACTTCGTCAGGCCAAGGCGCGATTCATCTGGCTGATCTAGTGACCACCAAAGTAAAGGGAATCCTGAACGGACAAGACCCTTACCAGGACGAGTCAATGTCTCTGGTGGTCGCAGCTAGAGAACTTTATGGCAGCGAGAACTGGGCTTTTGCTAATGGCATTCCGCTGAAGGGCGATCGCGCCGAAGCCCTGATTCATCGTGTCGGTGATGCCTTTGGCTACGACGAAGACAAGCTACGTCGCTGCTTGGCCTCAGTCAATCCTGAAACCTGTCAGCCTGCTAGCTTGTATCGAGGGGACGAAACCGCTTTATGGAAGCGGGTACGGAGGTTGGATCAAAAAGTATTTGAAGCGCGGTGCCCTCAGGGTATTCAGAAAGAAATCTCTGAGCAGATTCAAGCGTACGGGCGATGGCGCAGCGCCGGTCCCTTGGGACCATCGCCCTCTTCAACTCCCAACCCTCTTGTAGAAACCTCAACCTTGGTTCAACTCCGCGACTGGTATCGAATCGCCAAAGCCATGGAGGTTCCCGAAAGTGCTCTTGATGCCATCAAAACCATGGGTCAACGAGTAGCAGCGGGTAAACCCCTGCCTCACAAGCATCGAGCACTCATGCAACAGCAGGTTCAGAGCTACTGGCAGCAGGTCAGCACCGCGATTCAGCAGGCCGGACAAATTTTGGAAACCGTAGGCCGAAAAGACGCGACAGGAGCTTACTTTGAAGGTCACATCTATCGCCTGGAAAGCCCCTTTGATGGGAGTTTAGAAATATCAGCTCAACGACGCGGCACCCTCCTGCTGGTTGAAGCCAGTACCGTCCGAACTTGTCGTTTAGCCAAAGCTGATTTCGAGCAGTTCGACCGCTTTTCTCAGCGGCTCTCTCAACAATCCTTTCCGGCTCACCAGTTGGAGTTGGTTTGATCGTCTGACGTTGCTGACGCTAGAGCCGTGGAATACGTTGATTCGCTTGAATGAACCTCTACCATTGATGGTGGTGGAGATGGTGAGCGCTTTTCGAACAGCACGGGTTATTGGCCAAGCACCAAGTGGGCGGACTAAAGTGGGTCGTATATCTTGAGATGCTTAATATGTGATCTGCTAAAGAAGAGAGATTATATACGTAGCCAGAGGGATGGTATCAGGCAGCAGAATACTCAGGCAAAGAACCGATTAATTCGCCATGCTTTCAAGATTAGCTCTGACCATTGAGAAGACTTTAAAGAGGTATTTAACCTCAGCTTTTTTCAGTGAATTTCGGAAGAATAGTCAACTGTACCTAAGGCAATTAATGAGTTTCGCTGAGCATCAGTTAAGCCTCGAACCCTAGTAGTGTTGGTACCTTCATAAGGTCGAGGCACTTGTAATAAACCAATAGGGTTTCTGGTAGTGACATCCCAAAATCGAATACTACCATCGCTATCACAACTAACGAGGACTTTCCCATCAGGGCTAAAGGCCACCGATTCAACTAAAGTAGTGTGCCCTTCCAACACATATAGGTATTGCCGCTTTCTAACATCCCAAATTATGATGGTAGAGTCACCACTGCTACTAGCAAGTAGATTTCCATCAGGACTGAAAGCAACTGACATAATCCAGTTAGTATGTTTTTCAAACACACATAATATCTGGCGTTCATGTATATCCCAAAGTCGGATAGTAGCATCCTCACTTCCGCTAACTAAGAGCTTACCATTAGGACTGAAAATTACTGGCCAGATTCGCTTAGTATGGCCAGTAAATACATGAAGACATTGTTTTTTTTCAACACACCAAAGCCGAACCGTTAAATCATCGCTGGAGCTAGCTATATATTTTCCATTGGGGCTAAAAGCAACACCTCGAACCTCTTTTTCGTGTCCTTTAAGTAGAAAAAGGCACTGCCAATTTTGAGCATCCCATACGCGAATGGTGGATTTACTGCTCCCATGTGCCACCAATTTACCG
The DNA here is from genome assembly GCF_052168255.1 of Almyronema sp. Taxonomy (NCBI): domain Bacteria; kingdom Bacillati; phylum Cyanobacteriota; class Cyanophyceae; order Nodosilineales; family Nodosilineaceae; genus Almyronema; species Almyronema sp. The sequence continues at coordinate 85,404 of NZ_JBQLZL010000029.1, forward strand.
TCAGGGCTAAAAGCAACGGAAGAAACCCAATTTGTTTTCTCTACAACAGTATGAACACATTTTCGCTGATCAATATCCCAAAGTCGAATGGTAGCATCATCTCCACCACTTATGAGGAATTTACCATCAGGACTGAAGGCGACTGATCTAACCCAATTTTTATGTCCCTCAAGAACAAACGTACACTTGCGCTCCTGAATATTCCAAAACCGAATAGTGGCGTCACTACTTCCACTAGCAAGATACTTTCCATCAGGACTGAAGACTCCAAATCTAACCCAGTTGGTATGCCCTGTGAATACATGAAAACACTGCCTTTTCTGAATATTCCAAAGTCGAATAGTAGCATCCTCACTTCCGCTAGCAAGAAATTTTCCGTCGGGACTAAATGCAACAGATCTAACTCTTTTTTCGTGAGCAGTGAAAACATGAAGGCAGTGTCGCTCCTGAATGCCCCAAAGTCGAATGGTGGCATCGCCACTGGCACTAGCAAGAAGCTGACTATTTGAGCTAAAAGCTACTGATCTAACCCAATTCGTGTGTCCTTCAAATACGTTAATACATCGTCCCTGCTGGATATTCCAAAGCCTTACAGTCGTATCTAAATGACCCGTGGCAAGATATCTTCCATCAGGACTAAAGGCTATACTCCAAATGCATAAACCACGCCCATTCAACTTGTGAGTACAACGTTGCTCGTGAACATCCCAAAGCCGGATAGTGGCATCACTGCTTCCACTAGCAAGATATTTACCGTCAGGACTGAAAGTCACGCTACAAACCCAATCAGTATGACCTTTGAGCACGCAAACACAACGTCTTTGCTGTATATTCCAGAGCCGAATTGTTGAATCATCACTTCCGCTAGCAAGCAATTTACCATCAGGGCTAAAAGCGACGCTTCTAATTTCATCAATATGACCTTTAAATATATCTAGGCATTTTCTCTGTTGAACATCCCAAAGCCGGATTGTCACATCATCACTACTGCTAGCAAGATACTTCCCATCGGGACTAAATGCTAATGAGTGAATCCAGCTAATATGACCTCCCAAAGCAGTTACGATTTTTTGATCCTCAATTTTCCAGAACTGGACATTGCCGTTGCCATCGCCGGAAGCTATAAGTTTGCCATCAGGACTAAAAGCAATGGCTGCAATTCGGCTAAAAACCTGGGTAAGAGAAGACTGGATAAAAAGAACATTCTCTAAGTTAAGATCACGAATCGTCATTCCCTTTAAATGTGCTTGCCTAAAAGTAAAGCCAGAAAAGTCAATTTTATGAACTTTACACTGCGTTTGACAGAGGATATTGATTAAATTTCCAGGAGCATAGCCGGTAGGTAGATTTTGGCTTTGACGAATAGTTTCCAATGATTGATGAATTTTCTGATCTAAAACTTCAATGCGACTTAGCAAAGCCCTTAAAATTAATCGTATTTGTGTTTCACGTACATAGTTTTTAACCGTAGCCTTGATTAGCGCATGGGTATGAAATAAGTCAAATTTCTGAGTATTTAGCTCTTTGAAAACTTGTCCTACAAACCTGTCTGTAGCAAACTCCATAATGACGTTTTGCAGTGTGAACTGCTTGTCAACCGTTTCTATCAAGTAACGATCGCTCAACCCCCTCAACGCACTCCGCACTTCTCGCTTCGTCACCGGCGGCAGCAAGTCTTCCATCAACTCATCTAGTCCCACCGGTTCGCGGTTAATCGCCAGCCAGAACAAGATGGAACGCTCTAACGGGGCCAGTCGAGTCAGGTGCTGATCGAGCAAACTCCGCACATCCTCAACTGCGGCCCCCTCCTCTTCCAGAAAGTCATCCACATCACCCAAAAACTCTCGCTGAATTGCCGTCGCCACCAGATGCAACGCCTGGGGATTGCCGCTGTAGCGACGAATCAGCTCCTGGCCTTGGGTATCCGTATCCTCTAAATCCAATCCCTTCGCCTTCAGAATTTCCCGTCCTGCATCAGTATCAATGCCAGTTACCGACCAAAGACGTACTGAGAGGCGATCGCCTGCCATCGGAGCCAGTTCGCGGGGACATTCTCGACTGGTCAGCAGCAGGCAACTTTGATGCTCGGCCTCTCCAATCCGACGAATCAGTTCCCCATAGCCTTCATACCCATCGCGGAACTGCCCCGTTGATTCCGCCTGTAAGATCGACTCCAGGTTGTCCAGCACTAAAAGACAACGGTGCGATCGCAAATAGTGGAGCAGGCGAATGATGCGCTCGCCCAGTCGATTCGGCAAATTGATTTCCGTCTCCTGCTGATCCGATAGAAACTGAATCAGCCGCACCAGAATCTCATCTAGCGGCGGCGCTTCCCGCAGGCTGCGCCAGATGACATAGTCGAACTGCTCGTAAATCTGATCCGCCAGCTTTGCCGCCAGTGATGTTTTGCCGATGCCACCCATCCCCAGCAGCGTCACCACCCGACACTGCTCCGCCATTACCCACTGGCCCAGCGTCGCCAACTCCTCCGTGCGACCAAAGAAAATCGCGGTATCGGGCTTTTCACCCCAGTCGATTTTGGCTGGTAAGGGCCTTTCTCCAATGGTTGAATCTTGGTCTGCTACCAGAGCAGGCAATTCTGGCAGGCCATAGTCGGCGGTTTCCAACTCCAGTCCAAACGCTTCAAACAGAGTTCGCACCGAGGTTTCATCTACGGGTGCCGTGCGCTGACGAATCTTCTTGATGGTCTTGATGCTGAGGTCAGTTCTCTCTGCAAGTTCCGCCTGAGTGAAGCGCTTGCCGTATTTTTCCTCGTCCTGAGCGGTGGCGATCGCGACTTCGAGGCGATCAATTCCCTGCTGGGTCAGTACAACCCCTCGATAACGTTTCGGCGATCGGCTCATAGGTTTAGGTGGGGGCAGATGACGACTTCAGAAATTGGGAACTTAAAGGAAACTTTTCGGCAACTTCTCCGATAGTAAGCGATCTTTCCGCAGCCCGATTTTGACCTGTAACGCTTGTTTGCACTGGACTTGGGAGAATTGCGCCAAAATTCCTTCCAACTTTCTCTTAAGCCGCCAAAGATCCCTCGAATCAAACGAAATGCGCCTGCATAGTAAGCCTATCCACCGCATTGGCAGAGACATCTCATGAACCGCTCAACTCCTTTTTCCCACAATGACTTCTCAACCTTTCAAGGTCGAGGCACCGTCAACCGCTTGGTCACAACCCAACATCCTGGACGAGTTTATTTTCAAGCAACCTACTGGCCTGCCCGCCTCTCCCAAACCGCCACGCTCAGTGAACTGCAACCCGGCGACCCGGTCGAAGTCGTCGGTCGAGACGGACTGACGCTCCTCGTTAAACCCCTGCCCCAACTGAGAGAATCATCATGAGACAACAGCAGCGTCGTAACTGGCTGATAGAGTTAGCTGCCAAAGCGTTGAAGTATTTTCTGCTGAGTCTGGCAGGCTGCACGATCGCCTACGTGGCCTCAGTGGTTCTGGAGATCAGCTTTGTTAGCACTGTCGCCATCATCATTCTGGAGCAGATTCTAGCCAGAGCATCCATTTTAGTCGTGTGTCTGATCGCGATCGCAGCGATCTCTGAATCTTTGCGCTACTGAACCTCCCCCCACGAGAAATCAAAGTTCCTGCACAGCCTGTTTCACAGAAGGCGTCTGAGAAATTATCTCCAAAATTCGCCGCATTTCTTGGAAAGCAGCAACGTCGTTCGCTTGAATATTCTGAGCTTCAGCCATTCTCACGGTATTCCCTTCAACCTGTCCCCGAATCTTCAAACCTTCATCCTCTAGAGATTCCAGCGAAAACTCCTGAGACGTGAAATCGTAGCTTGAGATATAGCGCTTACCCGAGAGCCGCCAAACACCGGCATCGGTTTCTTCCGTTCTTCCAGCTTGATGATTGAGGGTGAAAACCTGGAGGGCGATCGCCAACATCTCCTGAGCCAAGTCCATCCGAGCTGTGGATTTTCCTTCCGCCTGAGGTATCACGGCTGAATCGCGATCCTTAGACTGCTTCACCAACTGTCTGCACTGTTGAGCCGTCAGCAGATTCACCCGTCGCAGCAACTCATCCTGTTCCGGCGCATGATCGACTCCCAGGTGGCGCTGCAAGCCTTTGAAGGAATAAGCAGCTCCCAGCTTGTACCCCGGAAACGCAATCCCTTCCAGGCCATAGCTAATCCCGTCGATTTGCTCCTTCCAAGTATGGAGTTGTACTGAAATGTTCTCTGCCTTCAACCGTGTCACCAACATCAGCATCGAGGGTTGATCAGCGGTGTGTTGCTGGAGCGATCGCCATAATTTTTCTTTGGTCAATTCTTTGCCAGTGCGTTCCTTGAGCCGATATTCCCCAGTCGTCAGATTGAGGCGATCGCGCTTGACCCGCTCCGGCTTCGGCTGTAAGGCAAAGGTCTCCGTCAACTCCCGTTCAATGTGCTGAAGTCGCAGCTTGATAAAGGCATCATCGACCCATTTCCCGTTCATATCCACTGAACTGGTGACAATATGCCAGTGCTGCACCTGATGATGGTCTTTGCGATCGTGGTGCTCTACCACCAAATACTGGCAGTCCTGATACCCTGTCTTAGCCAGTACCGCCTTCGAGATGACTGCAATTTCCTCACGGTTCTTGTCCTCTCCCGGCAACAGGCTGACAGAGTAATGAGTCATTGTCTTTCGCACACGCGGGTTGTAGTCATGGGCAAAGCGAAATTCCTCCGCCAGTTCTTCAGCATTCAGACCCACCATGTTGGTCGCTAGTATGGGCGAGGTTTGTTCCGACTCTTGTTTAGCGGGTGAGAGGACGTATTTGACTAGCCCGTAAGGATCTGAGCCTTTAGAGAAATTGATATTCATCGCAGTAGAACCCCCTTCTCAGCGGCCTCACCGATGCGTCTGAGGGCAATCTCTCGGCGTACCTCCCAAATCAGATCGAGTATAGCTTGCAGTTCGCAACTCTGTGGTTGACTTTCGAGAATTTCCGACAGTTCTCCCAAGCGCTTATACAGCAGTAGGTTAATTAACGGTCCTTCCACTTGCCGTCGCCGCTTCAGGCCACAGTCGAGTAGATAGGTACTCATGCTGGTTCCGGAACCAGCGGAATATTCTCGAATCTGAGCTTTCTGCTCAAAGGTGCATTGCACCTCAATGGTTTCAGTGCGGTTTGTGGATTTTGGCATTGCTAAATCTCCAGGAAATGGCCACGGCTTGCTGTCCTCCCAGCCCTCCTCCCATCGATAACGTCCGGGTCTACTCCAGCGACAACTTCAGAAACTACTTTTCGGACTATTCCAGTGACAACATCTAGGACTACGTCTGGGACTACTCCAGTGACGACTCTGAGGCTGAAGCCGTAACCTACTTCAAGGATTATTTCAAGAAGTATTCAGGCTTTATTTCAGAGAAAATAGCGAAGTCAATATCATCAGTGAACCTAGAGAAACCCTTAGAAAGGAACTGTTAAGGAAGCAGACTAATTCGAGGTGATCGCTGAGTAAAGGCGATGGGATAAAAATAGAATTTTTGAAGAAGGATTTGGATTTATTTCAACGAGAAAACAACCAAATAAATCATCTAGAGATCCAAACTCTTTCAAAAAGACTCTACAAATTTCAGTGTAAACATCCTGGAAATTTTGTCACTACCCTTTTCCAAATCATCTTGGCATTGCCACAAAGTTTGCTGATAACAGTCACAAAATCTTCAGGACTATCCGGCAAGATGAAATCACTACATGGATTAGCACAGTGGCTCTCAAGTTCAACAAGCAATCCCTCGAAGACTTCCATGAGCGTCTGAGTTCAGTCGATGCAAGCTGGCAAGAAGACTTCAACTTGAAGGAAATTGTCAGAAAATCGCTGAAGCCGATTAGCAAAGCGAGACGCTACAAGGTGAGTTGGGAAAAGATTGCGCTGATGCTTCAAGAAGCCACTGGCGGAGAACTTGAAATCAGTGCGGCCAGTGTTCGGCAATACTATTTCGAGCTGATGGAGAAAACACTGAAGAAGGAGACGGCTAAGTCTAATAAAAACAAATCTGAGAAAAAGCAAGATAAATCAGGAAATACCCAAGCTAAGAACTCGGAAATTCAAGAAGCTGTTTCTGATAAGGAAACTGAGATTATTTCTGAAGCTTCTTCTCAATCATCTGAAGAAAGTCATGCTGAAAGTCTTTCAGATACACAAGTAAGTTCTGAGGCAGCACCTCCTGAATTTATCCAAGAGTCTTCGGAGAACCTTTCCGCTATTCCTCCGAAAACTTCTGAGAAATCCCGGCGTAAACCCCAATCTGAAATTCAATCCTCATTCAACTTAAGGAGACGGTAAATGGCCTGTATCCATCTCGTCGATGGCGATAAGGGCGGTGTCGGCAAAAGCTTTGTCTGCAGCACCCTTATTCAGTACTTCATCGACCATAACCTCGATTTCATCCCTGTCGAAGCCGATCGCTACAACCCCGATGTCGCCAACCGCTACGGTGATTTAGCTTTCCAGTTTGCTATCTTCAGTGACGACGAACGCCAGACCCAGGCCGATCAACTCCGAGATTTGGCCGTAAAGCAACCCCTGATTATCTCGTTACCCTCTCAAGTGGGGCAGCCGTTAAATTCCTGGCTCGATATGGCCCTCTTCGATGCCGCCGATGAAGGCGTCAGCTTCGTCCGCTGGTTCATCACCAGTGGCACCTTTGAATCGCTGAACTTGTTTCAAATAGCGCTAGAGCGTCACGGCGGCAACTTTCCCCATGTGCTGGTTAAAAACTGGGGCGTCAGCGATGACTGGAGCGAACTGGCGTCACTCGCGGATCTCAACAAGCTCATGAAGCGCCACAAGGTGCAGGTCATCGACTTTCCCCGGTTGCCCTGGCAGGAATCGAACCTGGTGCAGAAGAAGAACTGGACATTTGCTCAAGCCAGAGCCGCCAACGATTTGCCTTCCATGAGCCGTACTAAGGTCAAGCGCTTTTTGAAGGAAGCCTACACCGCCTTTGAATCCACAGGACGAATTACTAATGTCGCAATCTCCAGCCCCGCCCCAGTCAAGACTCGATGAAGCTAGTGACGCCCTGATGCATTTGGCCGCTCAGATGGGCATCGAGCCGACTGATCCGTTGGTGCTCGTGGCCCGAGGCAATGCTCGTTTAGAGGAAAAGGTAGAGCAATGGACCCAGACGAATTTACAGCTTCTAGAACTGCTGAGCCAGCAGGTGGAGGAACAGCAACGCTCAGCCCAGCACTACAGCAAGCTCATCTACTACTTGAACGGATTCGACGGGCAACTGCTGGGCTTGCAGCAGCAAATCGAGACAGCGCTCTCGGCCTTGAGCAGATGGGCACCCGACACCCCGATTGGGACGGAACTGGCGCAGATCAAGCAGGCTACAGCGCAGATTCAGCAGACTACCCAAGCCTTGGGCATAACGCTGAAGAGCTTATCGACTGGGGATTCCAAGCTCCTGCCGTCCAAAGCGAGTCCATCAAAAAGCCCCCTGGGGTGGAGCTTTAGAGCGAGTATCACGGCTCTGCTGACCGTAAGCCTTCTGGGGTTGGGCCTTTGGCAATACCGGGAGATGGAGTTCATCAAACAGCGAGTGACCTGGTCGCAAATCAAACTGCAGCGGATTGAGCACCTCATGGGAATCGATTCATAGGGATAGGTTTCGCTTTGAGAAGCAGTCGAAATAGCTTTTAAGTTCAAGTGTACTATTTTATTGGAGGGTCAAGATGAGGTCGCGATGCCAAACCTGTTGCTAATTGAAAGCCCCGGCAAACTGAAAAAGTTAGGACAGATACTGGGCTCTAGCTGGATCGTCAAAGCCAGCATGGGGCATGTGCGCGAGCTGGCCAATGACGGCTTGGATTCTTTGGGATTTGACCTTGGAGATACTGCGATCGCCTGTCGCTACCAACCCCGTGATGCTCGCTCCAAGAAAGTCCTTGCCGAACTGCGGCAAGCGGTCAAAAAAGCGGATCGCGTCTACATTGCCACCGACCCCGATCGCGAAGGGGAAACTATTGGCTGGCACCTTCAGCAGGCGCTGAATCTTCGCAATCCTCAGCGGGTGGTCTACAGCGAAAATACTCTGCAAGTAACGAACTAAATTTCTCTTTGACCATAACCAGGGAAAACCCCAAAGATTTCCCTGTTAAGCATTCTAATTTTCCAAATCGGCAACATATTTCTGGAACAAAGGATGGATGAATTTGTATCTCCCACCGACACGCTGCAAAAATTCTCTTTCAACGCAATAGTTCAAAAACCTGGAATAATCCCATGGTATAAAGCCTTTTCTGAATAAAATGATTCGAAGAGAAAAGTGCCTTAAGAAGGCTATTCCTCCTAAGGCAAGTCCTATTAGTATTCCGTTGCAGAATCCTGTGATTGGATCCAAGGCAAATTTAGAACCAAACCAAATAGCTAGAAGCATCCCTCCTTGAGTCGAATTCGGTACTAGCAGATAGCTTATCCACTCCCGTATTAAAAAAATTAGTATCCATGCAGTCCCTATCAACAAACCCAAGAAAGGCCAAGCGATTGAATTATAGAGAAGCCTAATTATTCCCTGATTTGCACTAGAAAGGTTCTCTTCTAAAGTAGGCTCTGTCAGTGCCGAATTTACATAAAATCCGACAGAAGATATCATCGCTGTAATCATTCCGCTGCTAACCGCCACAACCAATCCGCGCTTATATCCAAACAAAACTCCAATCAAAAATGCTGACAGCAAGCTATACCATAAACCTTCTCTAAAGCCATCCGACAAGTTCTTAAAAGACAGTTTTGGCACTCTTCTAACAATGATCTCATCTACTCGATATACAGCTATAAGAAGAACAGAAATCGCCAGAAACTGCGTCTCCCAAAACAAAAATCCTCCCCTAAAGAATTGTACAGTTGCGGCTGCAAATGCAACAGGAAAAGAAATAAGAGAAACATATACAAAGAAATATCTCGCTTTATCTTTTCTTTCATCTAGCCATGAGGGCTGAAGCTGCTCAATTAAGAAATAGTTCTTTGTCTCTTGTTCTATTTCCATCTTCCGTGCCAACCAAGACAGCCACACTATAATTTTGCTTTCAGTAGGCGGAAGGCATTTCTTATATGCTTGACTTCTAATCCCTTCTTCCAGATCGCCTGAATTTTTTATAAGCTCTCTTTTCATGGCTGCATTCCAATATGCATTGAATAAATAATCTTTTCTTTCTTGCGCTGATTTCAAAGCTTTCCATTCACTTATTGACAGCTCGTCATGTACGCAAACAAACCCAATCATTGATAGAAAAAGTGGCTGTTTAACTAAAGATAATAAGTCGGCATCCTGACTTATCGTCTGCCAAACATCCAACTGTTTTATTGAGGAGAGATAACCCTTTATTTGTGAATCTGTAAGTTTTTTCAATACAACTGCTTCATTGAGGCGAAGCAATTGCTTTCTCGAAGATACTTCATGTTCCCTTTCTATAGGAATTTCTCGAATGGCTTGCTGGTATGCTTCGTAGCGAGAGCAAACTACCAGATATTCTGGGGAGAATTCTTCAGCCATGAACTGATTAATTGCTTGAATACAATTTCTTTGCCATTCACTTTTCACTTCATCTAATCCATCAAAAATTGGTAATATCTTCCTATCCCTGAAAAGTTGCTGAGCGTACTTACCTAAAAATGGATACATTTTCTTGAGCTGATCAGCTGACCAAAACTCAATAGTTTCATTGTTATCCCAGGTTCCAAGCTCAAAAACAACTGGGATTGGGTATTCAGAATTTTCCTCTGCCTTTGCTATCAATTCTTTTGCTAATACTAATAACTCTGTAGTTTTGCCAGAGCCTGCACTACCAAGCAGTAGCAGCTTTCCATGGGCTTGATTAAATATTTCTGAAATTACAATATCTTGCGAAAAGCTTTTGCTTTTTTGGGTAGAAAATTTAACTTTTTCTAATTGATATTTCCAAACTAAGTTTGGTTGTGTTTTTTTCCTAATCTTAATCAGTTCTGCGCCACTCAAAGAAAAATTTAAGCGATCTCTAATCTCATATTTTATTGCTTCAAGAAGAGAAAATTCTGCTTTTTCTCGCCTTTTGTGCGCCTCACGATCCAAAGCAGAAAAATCGGAGACGCCATCTATTTTTTTGAGTCTGCTATGTGATGATGTGTTCCACCAAAAAAGTTTTTGTTATTTGGTCCTGTTTTTGTTTGATAACCTATGCTGGTATCCTTATTTATTTGAGTCATTTGCCCAAAGTCATTATTGACTTGCAGATTAATTTCTTCTGCTAGCTTTTGGACTTCCTGCTTAAAACTTCTATCAGATTCCAAAACCTTATCTAAGTAGCTCGCTAACTTTCGTTGATCATCTTCGGATCCATTAGCTGCCCTCTTTAGCAAGTCATCTATCTCTGGTTTGCCACGTAAACACTTATCCCAGACTAGCTGCCCCAACTGCTTTACCTTCTCAGGTAGAAGTTCCACAGCCTTTTCACCTAACTTTGACCCGATGCCTTCATAAAACTTATCCAAAACGGCTTTGGCGATAGGTGTTGCAAGTAGCAAAGGGATTTGTTCAATCATCGGCTTAAAGAAAACAGTTACCTCGGTTTTACATTATTATCTCCCGAGTGTCAGCGCTTTTTCCTTCTTTGGTAGACTGATGCTTCACATAACCACACTAGCTTCAGGAAAATGCCCTTGAAGCGTGTCCGAGGCATAAAGGCCGCTATGGGGGAGATTTGCCAGAACGGGTAGGGGAGAAACGGTCGGTCTAATCAGCTTGAAAATTGGCGTCACAGGCTTTCTACTGCGACGGGCTCTTGCTTGAGTACATGAGAGTAAATGTGGTCTCTGGCACTGGCGGCAATTGCTTTCCAATCCTCTTGAGAGAGCACCTTGCCAAAGACAGCTCGAATTTGGCCATGAACGGCTTCCGTCATCTCCCATTCTCCTTGGGGCTTCGAGAGCTTGGACTCTAGCAGTACTAGCAAGGTTTCTTGAATTTCCGGCTCAGGCCGATGCAGCCGTTCCATAATCAGTTCCTGACCTTTCGCTTCTGCCGCTTCTGCCCCAATCCCCAAATCCCATTCAGAGACGAGCTGTTTCCAGGCTTGCATCACCAGCGATCGCAACTGAGCAAAATGGCTGTAGCCTTGGGGATTTGCCATTACGGCTCCCAACTGACTGCCCCAGCCATAGCCAGCGCTAATATCACCGCCAGCCTCTTCCTCAATCCGCACCGCCTCTCGCAGCCATTCTTCGTCGTAGGTGAAGGTTTCCCAATCAAAGTGCATTGTGACAATCTCCTAGTCAAGGGCTAGCATTAGCGGTCTGACTCTCGCAGTTGGCTATATTCAAAATAGACTAAGCCATCTTTTTCGGGATCAGGGCCAAACTCCATCATGTTTTTGGCATCGTAAAAGCTCTGAGCACTATCCAGCGAATGCAGGCCCAGCCTGCCTCCATAGCCCAATTGCAAACTCCGGCGACGGGCGAAGTTCAGCAGCAAAGTGCCCACACCTCTGAAGGTGGGTGGTTGCTGAATGCGGGTTCGATTCCAGGGGGCCGAGGCGATCGCTTCCACATACACGAGCTGTTGCCGGGGTGTCACCCATGACCGATGCCATTGGGTCTCAATCGCCAGCAGCCCTTGAGCCACTCCCTTATATTCAATCGCATAGCTCTCGAAATTATCCGAGGAAAGTGAAATCCGTTTCTTGACTACCCAGTCCCAAAACTTGTCCTCCGCCTCGAAGCGCTGCAGCAACGGACGCCACAGCGTGTCGAAGGCATCCAGATGAGACTGGGCCAAATCGACCAGCAGCGCTTCGACGATGCGATTATCTTGCCCCCGGATGAGCTGAACAGGCTGCTGCACCGCCAGAGATTCCTGCAAAGTGGACAATCAAATCATACAGGCGTACTAGCTTTTGCGGGCTGCTCAGTCGGATCAAACACTACCTCAAAAACACCTTGAGGCATGTGTCGCCGAATCGCTCTGAGATGGTCATCGGCGTCCTGCCGGTTGCGGAAGCGGGTAATGACGGAGCGCTGCACCGCATCTCGAATCATCACGATCGCCCAGGGCCGACAATCTGAACGCGACTCGGGTTGAGCATTCCAAGACTGCTGCCAGGACACTCGCTCAGGAGCCAGCACCGACTGCACAATTTCTGTGATTTGCTGTCTCACGGGACTCTCATCGACGGGATGCAGAACCCAACCCCGAATGGGCGCGGGCTGAAAGCTAAGCCGATAGCTTTCAGAATCCGGGGCAGTAATCGTCCAAATGGGTTGCTTGGGTTGTTTGCGGGTGCGAAATCCGACCTGGTGAAGGGCGGTCTGAATGCGCTGAATTTCGGCGGCGACTCGGTGACCTTCCGAGCCCGTTTGCAGTTGAACCATGGTGTAAAAATCCTCGATTGCATCGGCGTTTAAGTGAGCGATTCAGGAACATTCGCTCACCGTAGGCAAAGGAATTTGGGAAAGAAATATCCGTTGGATATTGAAAAAATCGTGCTTATGTGCTCTCTTCGCCGGAAGATGACGGTTCACCAAAGGGAATTCCGGGGCAGAGCATCTGGAGCAGTTCTGGCGGCATCGTCTCGAAGTGCTCCAGCATGAAATCCATCAGGGCCAGATGTCTGAGGTCGCTGGCACTGGGCGCACGATAGTCCTGCCCCTGCAAAAACCAGCGATGGACGGTGACGGGAGAACGGGCGCAAATGGCGGCGATTGTTTCGTGGCTAACGCCCCATTTGCTGTAGAAAGCCTGCGGGGAAAGACCCAGGCGGCAACGGGCATAGAGTTGAATCAGTTCAAGTTCACGCTCGGTTAAAGGGCGAGTCATGGCATCGCCTCCAGGTCATCTTCCCAGGCGCAATCCGCCAGCACCTGCCCGGTAGTTTCACTCAGCCAGACCAGGTATTTCCAGTTCCAGGTGCCCCGATGGTGGGCATAGGCAAAATAACGACCGATGACGATGCCAGTGGTCAGGGTATCGGCAGTCCAGCAAACACAATCGCCATAGAGAAACATCGGCAATGGGGCTTCTTCTGGGAAGTGAACTGGCAGGCACCGCATGGGATGGCGATCGCGGATTTTAATTGGCGACAAGTCAACGGTTTCTCCGGAGCGCAAAGCATGAAGGTAGGCCGCAAGCAATTTTCCAGAGAGCGAGCGCGCTAGCTGGTGAATTAGCAAAGCGGCCAGGGCTTCTGCCTCTTCTACGCTGAGATGTAGCCAGGTGGCATCAAAGTAGGCATCGGAGAAGTTGCACAGGCGATCAATCAAAGCGGGGACGTTGAAATCTTGAGTTGGAGCAGTTGAAGGGTCATCATCAATGCTCGAAGGAATGGGGGTTTGCATGGCATGGGCTCCCAAAAAGGAACCCCAAGTGCGATCGCACTTGGGGTATGAGGTAAGGATTTGAGTGACAAAATTAGCCGTTCGCTTCAGCGACTTGGCCTTGACGTTCACTCAGGTGCAGAAAGCCAGGGCCATTGTCCTCAGCATCACATTGAGCGATGACACAGAAGAATCGGGACTCGGCGTTCTTGGCGATGATCAGATAGGGGTAGCCCTCTTGGCTGATTCCGGCATGGCAGACCTGACCACCAATCAGCTGTTTGAGGTCGTCTTCGTAGGGAAGAGGCATTGTGAATTCCTTGGAATGAAGGGGCAGCAGCCCGAAGAAAATCTCCGGGCTGTGGGAAGCAGATCTAGAAGTCGTCGTAGCCAAAGGCAGAATCTTCTGCTGGGCTTTGAGTTGGGGAGTGGATCGCGCCCTTGCCAAAGTCAGTCCAGGTCTCGAAGTCCTGCAAGATGCGCTCTTTGAGCGCAGTATCGTAGCCCACGAAGTAAGACTTCCAGTTCTCAGCAGTCGGCTGTCCGTAGCTGGAAACCGAGCAGACCCAGGACTTTTTCTCCTTGCCCTTGAGTTCCGGCTGCACCCGCACCGCCAACACTGACAGTGCCATGAAGCGATCGCCCCGTGGCTTCTTCGCCCCAGTCGCTGCCCCATAGGCTTTGCTCATGTCGCTGTGGAAGTTGCGCACTGTTTCGCCAAAGCTGCCGCAGAAGGAACCCTTGGTCGTCAGCATCAGCGGCGATTCGTGCATCAGCTGCTTGTCTTTGGTGATGAGGTAGACCAGATAGCGCTGCTTCAGTAAATGGATCGCGCGATCGTAGGTGGACTTCTGGTAGTCGCTGATGAACTCGCCACTGTCGCGGTGATACATCATCAGCTTGGACTTGCCCAGAATCAGCAGCCGTGCCAGCAAAGAGCGATAACCTTCTGCGGTTTCTCCCCGTTGGAAGGTAGCGGTGTGCAGCGTCCAGTCTTCGTTGGGCACAAAAAAAGCGGCTTCCATGTTCTCAGCGGTGATGAAGAAGCCCGACTGGTTAGGATCTTGGTGGTTGAGCAGCTGCAAGTAGGGCAAGGATTCCCGCCCTTCCTCAAATTCAGCAGTATCAAACTCGTCGGACTCTGGAGTGACCAGCGTTTCAGCCGCCTGAGGGTGATGGCCATTCTGGGCGGCGGTGGTTGCGATGGTTGAAGTGGTCATGGAAATTCTCCTTGAAAGTGATGAAGTGAAGGGGCAAAGCCCTAGCTCAGCCCTGATGAATAGACATGAATCGGTTTAAAACTCGTCGTCGCAGCTACAGGGGTTGGGGGTGTCCATGTAGCCAAAGGCGAAGTGTTGGCGTGGCGTGTAGTGGATCAGTCGCCCGTCGGGGTCTTTGGGCAGTTCCTTGAGCTTGGCAACATAGCCTGCCAGGTAAGCCTCGTGGGCATATTCCGGCAGACGACCAAAGGCGGCATCGGTACTGCCATCGAGGTAGCGCTCTGCGTAGGCAGCATCGGCCTGCTCGGCCATCTCGGTTTGGATAGAATCAGTGAATGCAGGTAACACGGTCATGTCTCCTGAAAAGTTATGGACGTGAATCCGGCAGTGCCCCGGCTGAAGTTGGAAGCTCTCCGGGGCATCACCGTTTGCAAGTGAAGGTGAATCGTGGACTTGAACAGTTTTCAGTCGTGGGGGACATCGGAATCAGCTCCGGCGGCTGCGGCATCAGCAGGTTCCCCGTACTTTGTGGCTCTGGCGTCCTGCTCTTTTTCCTTACTCTTTTATTATAGCCCGTGTATACGTGGGATAATTATTTCAAGAGGGGGATTTGACAGGATTTTCGATGAGAGTTTCTGATCAATTTCAGGAAAAAATTGGCCACGCCATAAGCCCGACTGATCGATAGCCGGGGATGGCTGATGCCTCGTATACTTGGGATGATTTACCCCCCTAACTGTGGAGTTTTCCGGCGATGAGTGATGAGGTTCCCCGCAGAGATTATTTGACCCGCTTTCAGCAGCAGGGCGAGGTGGCAATGGCTGAGCGGCCTCTGTGTGTCCGGTTGCCGGAGGACATTGACGCGCTGATGCGGGAGAAGGAGAACCGGACAGCGTGGTTGCGCGATGCGATCATGGAAAAGCTCTGGCGCGAGGGGAATTTGCCAGAGCGGTATCAGGATTTGATGGATCAAGAACCGGATTGATGGGGTAGTTGATGTCAGTACAGCGATTGGGTCGGTATTTGACGCTGGAGGAGTTTTGCACCTGCACGCGGACTTACCACAAGTATGCTGATCAGATTGATCCGTACCCGAAGAACCGGGAGGAGACGATTCCGTCGTTGGCGGCGTTGTGTCAGCACGTCATCGATCCGGTGATTGATGCGTTTGGTCGGGAGCGGTTTCAGCTCACCTATGGGTTTTGCTCAGCGGATTTGAAGCGGTGGCTGGCGAAGAAAGACCCGGTGACGGGAGTGAAGCATGGCCGGGTGAGCCCGAATTTGGATCAGCACATGGCCCATGAGGTAAATCGGAATGGGAATTACTACTGCTCACGGTTGGGGGCAGCGTGTGATTTTAGAATTTTGGACTTGCCGAGTGACGAGCTGGTTGAGTGGATTGTGGCGCAGGAGTTACCGTTCGACTCGCTGTATTTTTATGGAGCAGAGCGACCGATTCACATCAGCTATGGACCGCAGCATAAGAGTGATATTTGGACATTTATGGAGCAAGGTACTCCGACTAAAAAAGGAATCGAAACTTTGAAACAATTGAGCTAAATTGCCTAAACTTAAAACTCGACAGCACCTAAAGCAATCAAAGTTTCTTGTTCAAGTTTTGTCAGTCCGCGAACTCTTGAAATATTCATGCCTTCGTATGGTCTAAGGGGCTGTATTGATTCTAGACACTGACCACTATCAACATCCCAAATTCTCATAGTCTGATCAAAGCTTCCGCTGGCTAGTTTTGAGCCATCTGAATTCAGGCATATAGATCCTGCTCTATCTGTATGACCACGTAGAGAATTCAAGCATTCTTGCGTTTCTATATTCCAGACTTTAATATCGCCTTTATCTCCGGAGCTGAATAAACGTTTGCTGTTTGGAGAAATCTCAAGACAAACGATAGCATTTTCATGGGCTGTCCAAGATTTCACGTGTGTTTTACTATGAACGTCCCAAATTCTAATGTCTCCATCTGCACCACCGCTTATCAGTGAATAACCATCGGGAGTAAAAACGAGGGAATTTACTCCGCCTACATGTTTTTTAAGGTTGGCAATGCATTCTCCAGTTTCTAAATCCCAAAGTCTAATTGTTCGATCATCTCCAGCACTAGCAATAAGTGAGCCATCGGGACTAACTTTGACAGCCCACAGCCAATTTTCGTGTCCCTCTAAAACTTTGAGACATTCACCACTGACAACATTCCATACTCGTACCGTCCGATCAGCACTGGTAGTAATGAGCTTTTGGCCATTGGGAGTAAAGGCAACTGCATTAACGCAGGCCCCATGTCCTCTCAAGATCTTGATACAAGTGCCTGTTTCTAAGTCCCACAGCTTTACTAAGTGATCAAAACTAGCAGTTGCAACAATTTTCTGAATAGGACTCACTTGTACATCATTTATACGGGCTTGATGAGCATCGAGAACCAAATAAGGTTTATATTTTGGTGAAGTCTCTAAGTCATCTAGTGTCCAGATGTGCAAAGTTTTATCTTCACAACCAGCAGTCAGAAAGTAATCATCGTGCGAGAGCGATATCGCACGAATTTCTCCTGTAAATCCTTGAAATAGATTTATACATTCGCCTGTTTGAACGTCCCATTTTCGAATAGTTTGATCGTCACTAACGCTGGTGATAATGTCGGAATCTGGCTGAAATGCGACCATTCGAACCCATCCATCATGGCCAGCGAGTGTCTTCAAACATTCTTGCTTCTTTACATCCCAAATTTTGATAGTGGAGTCATAGCAGCCACTAGCTAAGAGACTGTCATCATGGTTGAAAGTAACAGTTGAAATTTTTCTATAAGAGTGTCCTTTTAAGACTCCAATGCATTCTTCTTTTTTCCAATTCCAAAGTCTAATAGTTTGATCACGAGCACCACTTGCTAAAAGTTCTCCATTTTGACTTAATGCAATGGAGCGTACTTTACCAGTGTGTCCTTTTAATTCTCCAATAGCCGTTTCTGTGTCTAAGTTCCATATTTTTATAGTCTTGTCTGAAGAGCCACTTATTAGTAACTTAGATTCGTTGTCAATTAGCACAGATTCTACAGCAGCCGTGTGTCCCGCTAAAATTTTGATGCAGTCTCCAGAAGTGAAATTCCATATTCTGATTGTCATGTCATCGCTGCCACTAGCAATATAGGTTGCATTGGCACTGATAGTGACTGTGTTGATTCGGCTCTCATGTCCCTTAAGAGTTCTTACACATGTTCTGCTTTCTAGATCCCAAACTCTAACTGTATGATCGAATGATCCACTAATGACGTATCTTCCATCAGGACTAAAAGCTAAAGCACGAACCCAGTTAGTATGTCCTTTGAGGCGAGTAACAAAGTGATTATGTTGAACATCCCAAATGTCTACTGAGCGATTAACACCTCCTGTAGCAAGTAGTTTGCTGCCAGGGTCATAGGCTAAGGCGAAAATCGCACCAAATGTATTGGGTAAAGCTGAGTCAGCGAGCATCGCACCTTCAAAATTAGTGTTCTGCAAAAATGCGCCTATAAAATCAGCTCCTCGAATGTTTGTATCCGATAAGTCTTGCTGAGATAGTACGCATTTATTTAGCCTGATCATTAAAGTTGCGATGTTTCCTCCAATGTAGCCAACAGACTCAAATGATCTTTTCTTCGTACTTTTTAGCGTTTCTAGGAGGCTATTTTCAAAATTTAAACTTGGAACCTGGAGCATTGGCAACATCAAATCTATGATTGCTTTTGGTAGTGGCGATCTGCCTAGCGTAAGGATAAGACTATCTATTGTTTCTGCATTAAATCGGAGTAAAGGTGGCACCAGGTGATTATTTTTTAGAATTTTCTTAGTTGACTGAAAGTAATTTGACCAAGTGTAAATTTGTGGTTGCAGATGCTCACTTATATTTTCTTGTGTTTGCGCTAGTTGAAGAAAATCAGCTGATAGAGCGCCTAGTTCAGCCGCAAACTTGTACGCTACAAAAAACTCTAACAACGATCGATGAGCTGGAGCGTAATCTCCTTCAGCATTACGAATCAGCATCGTCTGCCCCATCATGTCGTAATGCCAATGGTCCAGATCCTTCTCCTCCTCAACCGCAGGGCCAAACAGCTTACGAATGCGATCCGGAAACTCGCGGTAGTTAATGCTCATGCGATCCGTACTGAGCATTTCCCACGACAGCTCACACATGAAATAGAGCTTGTCCGCCATTGAGGTAAACGTACGCTCTGCCTTGATATCCCGCTCCATCTTGTGGCGCACGGCGTAGAGATACACCCGCGACATATCCACCGGCTTACCCGCCTCAATATCCGGCAATGCCTCTAAAATCAGCTCTGTCAGCACCGGGCGACGAGCCAGATCCAGCAGTTCTGGGTTGCCCATAATCTGCTCCACCGTGACGGTTTGAGCTTGATGCGAGAGCACCTCACGAATCTGCTCATCGTTGAACTTCTCCAGTTCCAGCACCTCAAACTGGGGTGTTTCTCCGGTCAAGTCCTTAGTTGACGCTTGCAATTCGGCATTCAAGAGGGCTCGCCCTTCCTTTGCTTCCGGGAAGTGCTCCGTGCGGCAGGTGAGGATGACCTTCGCTCCTGGCACCACCACCTTCGCCAGTTCCCAGAAGTTGTTGATCATTTGCTGGCGGTCCACCCGCGCCGCCATTTCATCAAAGCCGTCAAAGATCAGCAGCAGCTTGCCCATGCGGTTGAGCTGTTCAAAAGCCGAATAACCGGGAATGGGGATCTCGTGCTTGCGGAAGAAAAACTCTGAAAACAGCGACTCGACACTGACCGCTTTGGCATAGTCTCGCAGCGGCACCACCAGCGGTAGCCGGGGACGCTCCAGTCCTCTGCGCTGGGCTTCGCGATAGCGCTGCAACGCTTTCCAGGCGTAGTGAAAGGCAAACCAAGTTTTGCCCGTGCCGAACTCCCCCAGCACCGAGATGTGCTCTTTCGCCGGGTCATCGAGCCAGAGGTCAATGTAGCCGTCAATCCAGCCGTCCCGGTCATCGTATCGACTCACGCCAATCCGCTGACGAGTATCCGGGTCGATTTCTTCCTTCAGGCACGCGAGGGGCACATATTTCTGGTCAATCCCTCGCTGCTCAATCTCGGATTCTAACCAGGTGAGATAGCCGCTAAAGTCAGCATCCTGATCCAGCAGTTCATCAAAGGTGAAGCAACCGAGGGCATCGTTTTCCGGTTTCTCAACCTCGTCTCGGGCGGCCCGACTGATGCGCCTCGCGGTGACCAGCCACCCTTCATCGGTGCGGTGAGTTTCTACCGCCTGTCGCAAGTCTTGAACGTCGGGCAATCCGGCTTCACCGTCAATGCCCCGCACCAGGATGCGATCGTACCGCCCTCGTCGTACCGGGATGTTGATAATCCACTCAAAGTAGTCGTCCTGCCAGACTTCATGGGACTCGAAGCGAAAGCCCAAAGTCTCGAACCAGCCGCGCATCTGCTGCGCCAAAGCAAAGGCTTTGCACTGTTCAGCGCTGAAGGTTTCGGGGGCGATCGCACTTCCTGGTAAAGCGGGATAGTCCTGAGCCGCCAACCGAGCCATTTCAGTCCGCATTCCCTCAATGGTGGGCAGACGATTCAGCCGTTCTTGCAGGCCGCCAATTTGCCGATGCAAGGATTCCAGCTTTTGCTCAGCGAGAATTTCAGCGGGTGTGCGGGTGCGTTTGGCCACTTCGATAAAGACGGCAGCAAAGGCGTAAAACTCGCGTCGGATATCGACGTTGTGGGCTTTGAGGTCGGCTTTGAGGGGATGGTCGGCAAGAAAGTCTTCGCCGTTTTTGAGCAACATGGCAGGCGTGTTGCGCTCCAGGGCTTCTCGGAACAGTTCTTGAATCTTGGCCTGACGAAAGATTTCCAGCACCGGACGCGGTTTGCCGACACCATACTCCACCAGGGCGTATTGATAGACTCCGGTAAAGTCGGCGGGCGGATGGTCGGGGTCGAGGTTGAGCCGTTTGAGCAGCTGAATGACGCGCTCATTGCGGTTGATGCTCTCCATAGCGGAGTCGAAGAGCAGATCCATCAGGTTGTCCAGACCAAACATAGGCGTTCTCCCGACACTTTTCTCTAGTGAAAACCAAGTTGCTGTAAAACGCCCGAAAGTTTACGAAGCGCTCAATAAAGTGATGAGGACGGTCTTAATCCCACCAGAAGGAAATCACGACGGCATCTTGCTTGTCGCCAAAGGTTTCGCCCCACAATCCCCTTCGCAGACGGAGGGCAACATAATCCCGGAATTCCCAGTCTTCCTCTTCCTCCAGGTCACTGCCATCACACACATCGACCACATCGGCTCGCCATTTCTTGCCTAAATCCATTAGCTGAGCTACTAAAACGTCCTGATTTTCGGTCAGCACGTACAAGGTGTCGGCAGGGTAGGGAATAAAGTGCAGAATGCTCGTCTCTGGCATGGGGCGGTAGTTGGCCATGGCCAGAAGAGTTTCTAAAATGCCATTGAAACTGAGTCCGTCTTTGTCGGGTGCGTAGACGGGTTTGGTGAAAAGGAAACTTTTCCAAAGTTCGGGGTACTGAGCAAGATCAGTAATGACTTCCTGACCGTCAAACTCGTTGAACCGCCGCTGCCACACCAAAGCGGCAATCAGTTCTTGCGGCGAGTGAGACTGGGCAACGGCGGCTACCTTATCAAAGTCAAGCATCAGGATTGCTCCTCCGCTGATTCGGGCTTTGAGTTGAAGCAGCGCGATCGCACCGCCTAATTCTTATGCTCATCAATATCCTTACGTCGCACGACTCGATGCCCTCGCAACTCTGCACCATGCCCAGCTAAACACTGCTCCCAACCGCGACGGTCAAAGATTGCCTTTGGATCTTCCAGCAAGCCCCATTTGCGCTCTTGCTGACTGAGTTTGGCGAACTTGGTATAGCCGGGATAGTCTTCGGTGATGAGCTGATCCTTTTGGTGTAGCAAAGGTGGATTGTCCGGGTCGTAGTCGCGGTAGCGGACGTGCAAATCGCGCAGGCCGATCACCATACTGGTATGCAAAGCCGGGTGTGGTTCCTTGTCAAAGCTGGGATAGAACAGGTAAGTGATTTGGGGCTTCTGGACGTGGAACTTCACGACCGTGGCTTCTTCGGGGCGTCCGATAGTGCGAGAGGCACAGCCTTCATAGAGGCGTAGCAGCGGATCGAGTTGCTCGATCGCGGAGACATGTACCCACAGGGAGTTAGGACGCTGCTGCCCGATCGCACTCTGACGACACCGTTCTTCAACCAGCTCAGTTTGCCCCAAGCTCATCAGCATCAGGTCAGCGGCGGTGCAGGCTTGCTGATAGCTGCCGAAGAGGGCTTTGATGTCGGTGCGGATCGTGGGGGAAAGGTCTTTGAACTTGGGGCGTTTGCCGAAGTGGCTGAGGGCTAGATACACCAGCAGGTCATTGCGGCGTTTGTCGGAGATCGCATCCCACTCTCCGGCATCGGTGGCTTGCAGGATGACCTTGAACGCTCGCTTGATGCTGCCAAATTCTGACTGAAGCGGCCCCAGGGCAACCTGGTCGAGTTCTTCCACCGCCGGGAGGCGACCGCGATCGGTGTAGAAATCCATCAGCGGTTGCAGCAGCTCGCGGTATTCCTCGAACTTGTTGACTTTGAGGCGAATGCGGGGAGCGGTGGTACGGGAACGGAAGCGGGAGGCACGGAAGACTTCGGCCTGGGCTTCATCGCGGAAGACGAAGTAGATGCCCAAGGCAACCGGAATGGCGTCAACGCCCAAAACCTGGTCGATGTAGGACTTCAGTTCTTCCTGCTCGTAATACTTCTGGAAGGTGTTGCGGCTGGTGATGATGCCGTCTCCATAGGCAATGACACCACGGGTGCGATCGTCGATCAGCACTTGAGCGGCGACAATTAAGACCTTTTGCGCTAGGTTCCAGGCATTGATCAAGGCTTCCCGGCGCTCGGCAGTGTCTTCGATAACATTGATGACGTAGCCGAGATTCACCACATCGGCGGACAAATGGCTTTCATCGGGGCGATAGTAAGGATCCCAGCCTGCACTGATGAGGCCCAGTCGCTTGATGTATTCAATATCGGCACCGTGACCGCAACCGTAGTCGAAGTAGGTGGTGTCGGACGGAAAGAGACCTGCTTCAACGGCAAGGCGGACGGGCTTGGAGGCAGTGACGCGGGCGATCGCGGCTTTATGGCGCTGAATCTTGGGTTTTGCTTGAGTTGGCTTCGCTCCAGTTTGAATGGGGCAGGCCAGGAAGTGATCGTGGATGACGAGGGTGCGATCGCGCAACCGCTGTTCCCAAGCCTTGCGGAGACCAATGCCCCGTGAGGCTTCCAGCAGCCCTAGGACTTCTTCCTGTTTGGTGAGCCAAGCAAACGTATCGTAGTGAGGATAGTCGCTGCCAACAAAGGTTTCCTTGCGGTGCAGCACCGGCGGATTGTCAGTGGTACTGTAATCTCGTTGGCTAGCCTCTAACGTTTTGAGGTTTACCTGGATGCTGCTCTGGAGGGCTGGATGAGCCTCGGCGTCGAAGTCTGGATAAAACAGGTAGACAATCTGAGGCTTGTTGAAACTGAACTTAACAAGTGTCGCGTTTTCAACTTGAGGGGATACCTTTTTAGCAAGCTGCTCTAGCTGTTGCAGGGCTGGGTCAAGCGTTAGAAGCGCTGAAACATGCACATATAGGGCATCAGGGAGGAGCTTACCCACCGGGCTACGCTGGCAAAGTTGGACAATATTCAGCTCTGTGGTAGAGATGCCAGACATTCTGGGGCCGCCACTGGTACAAATTCATGAGAGCCATCTTACCGAGAAGTTCCGAAATCTTAACTGTACGGCCAACTTTGCCGATAAACGCTAGATAGAGTTAAGCCAAACTTGATTTACTCCACATATAGTATTTGAGGCTGTAAGATATCTCCTACGGTGACAGTTGTTTAGGATGAGTCTCTCAACAGTTAGTTACAAAGCGGATTGCATTGAGGGCCTATAGTTAGATATTTTAGTACACGGGTTCTGGTTGGGCGTTATGGCTAGTCAAGCAACACTCGATGACAACAAGGTAAAGACGCCCAAGGTGACAGTATTTGCTCGTCACGAAACCTTTCATCCTCGATTTGGCTGGCTCAAAAAAGGCTTTGACTGTGCAGCTAAGGATCCCAAAATCTTTCTCGACGAGAATGCTCCAGTGCAGCTTGGAGTCGGGAAGAACATGGTGCGCTCTATTCGATATTGGTGCAATGCCTTTAATTTGTTAGAAGACGATGAGCCAACTAGCTTTGGTGAGGCCCTTCTAAATGATTCAGGTTGGGATTCTTATTTAGAAGATCCCGCATCGCTATGGCTTTTGCATTGGCATTTGGTTCAACAACCCTGTTATGCGACAGCTTGGGACTTTGCCTTCAACCATTTTCGGAAAGTCGAGTTTACCTACGAAGACCTATATTACGAACTCTGCGAATATCGCGATCGCGAAGCTACTCGCATTGCTGATTCCTCAATTAAGAAAGACGTGAGCTGCATTCTGAGGATGTATGCCGGACAAAATGCCAAAGCCTCTATGAGTGAAGATGCTTTAGATTGCCCCTTCACCGATTTGCGGTTAATTCAGACCGCTGGAGACAAGCGTCACTACACCTTCCGCATTGGCCCCAAGCAAAATCTGCCTGCCGAGATTATTGTTTATGCCGCACTGATCTTTGCTGAAGAGATTTACCAAACAGCCCGAACAATTCCGATTGCAAATTTGCTCTACGACATCGGTAGTCCTGGATTAATCTTCAAGCTGAATGAGTCTGCAATTTGTGATGCAATCGAGCGAGTAAAGCATCCTTTTCAAGAACTCAGTATTGAGGATGCCGCAGGCAAATTACAGTTTACGTTTCGTACGGATAGCCCCAGTAAACTCGCCAAGCAAGTCCTGGCGAGTTACTACGATGACCAACGAGGAGAAGCAGTATGACGAATCCATCTGTTTCAAACCATCCGACTCAGCCAAACTCTGAGGTCCAGATGGCTCCAGCGGGGCAAGGAAAAACACTTGCGGCCTATTTTTCCCTCAATCGTCGCTATTACCGCTCCGTTAACCTGGTTCGAGATCTAGACAAACCTGAGTCGGTTCAGGGCTATGTGCCAACCGAGCGCTCTGGTGATGCCCTGCGCCGCATTCTCGGGGCGTTAGGAAATCCTGATGCCCATCGGGCTTGGACGATCACAGGAGTTTACGGAACCGGGAAATCGGCTTTTGCCCATTATCTGCTATCGCTCTGTGCAGATGAAAAAACCAATGTCAGAGCTGAAGCTCAGGCGATCGCCCAAGCTTCTTTTCCTCCAGATAGTCCAGAGTTAGAGGCTATTCACAGCAATATTCCTGCGAAAGGCATCTTGCGGGCAGTCACGACAGGGCAACGAGAACCGCTGAGTTGGAGTATTGCAAGAGCTCTCATCACTGCCGCCGACCGTCTCTGGAAAAAGAAAAAGAAGAAGCCTGATTTTTGGCCTCGGTTAACTGATTGGGAGGTTGAGCTCGCTGCGCGGCAGCCAAGGATCAGCAACCAAGAGGTTCTCAGCCTTCTCAAGGAGATGGTAACGGCTGCGCAAATGCCGCTGATATTAGTGGTGGATGAATTAGGCAAGGCTCTAGAATACGCAGCCCACAATCAAGGGGTGCAAGATTTATATCTGCTTCAGCAAATTGCTGAACTAGACATCAAAGGAGAGCACCAGGTCTATTTTCTCGGCTTGCTGCATCAATCCTTTGCTGGCTACAGTGAGCGGCTAGCGGCAGTTGAGCAAAGTGAATGGACAAAGATTCAAGGTCGATTTGAAGATATTCCCTTTGCCGAGTCTCCCAGTCAAATGACTCGGTTAATTGGTCGCGCCATTGACCAGTCCCAAGCTGTTCCCATCGGCGATACCATCCGTCAAAATTCGACTCGTTGGTTCGCGGCTTTAGCGCCTGTCTTGGCAGAAAATGATCTTTCTGAGGATGTTCTAGCGGCAGCCTATCCCTTGCACCCCATTACGGCTTTGGTGCTGCCGTTGCTCTGTACTCGCTACGCCCAAAACGATCGCTCCCTATTCACGTTTTTAACCAGTGAAGAACCATTCGGCCTCCAAGAGTTCATGGCGACTGCTCAGGTTGAAGGTGAACCGCTGCCTACACTCAAGCTATATCAGCTTTATGACTACTTTGTAGAATCAGTCACGGGGCTATCGTCTCGCATCAATCTGCAGCGCTGGGTCGAGGTTCAAGGGCTCATTGAGGACGCTCGTGGTCACAGCCCGGAAACGATTCGGGTCTTAAAAACGATTGGTATTCTCAACCTCATCAGCACGAACGGACCGCTAAAAGCAACCCCAACGCTGGTAGCCTTATCGCTGTGTGATACCCCTCAGGACCAGGCCATAAGTGAATGGAAAGAGGTCATCAATGCCCTGCAAAAGCGCACGCTACTGACCTATCGCAAACAGCGCGATGAGCTACGTATCTGGCAGGGCTCAGAGTTCAATGTAGAAGCTGCTATTTTTGAGCGTCTAGAGCAAGAGCGATCGCCCATTGCAGAACTGCTTGAAAGCACCTATCCGTTAAAGCATGTGGTGCCGCAACGGCATTACACCACAACCGGAACGCTGCGCTATTTCGAACAGCGCTATGGCGATAGTCGCTTAAACCTCAGCGAACTGGCTTGTAGTTCAGGGGAATACGATGGCCTCATTCTTTACTGGCTAGATCGTACAGAGCTTGAATCGGTTCCGAGTCAAACCTTAGAAGGCAAACCCCTCGTAGTTGTAGAGGTCGCTAAGTTAGATGTATTGGCAACCAGAGCTCAAGAATTTCAGGTCCTTAAGAAGATCTGGAAGACTGCGCCTGAACTTCAAAATGATGGGGTGGCCCGACGCGAGGTTAAGCAGCGTTTGACTGATGCCGAACAGTTACTAGACGAGACCGTACGCCAAACCTTTGACTGGGCCAGTAGTCAAAATCGCTGCTGGGTTGAGGGCAGTCTTTGCGAAATGCCCAACGCTAGAACATTTCAGTCGGCGTTGTCGAAGATCTGCGATCGCACCTATCCTCAGACCCCCATTTTGGACAATGAACTGATTAATCGTCGGGTACTGACTTCACAGGGCGCAAAGGCCCGACGAGAACTGATTGAAGCGATGTTAGAGCGAGCCGATCAGCCTAGGCTAGGGCTAGAAGGCTATGGCCCCGAAGTGGCGATGTACTATTCAGTCCTCGAAACCGGTGGAATTCATCGGCAAGAAGATGACCAATGGGGCTTTTATCCACCTTCTGACAGCGCTGGCATCTCATCTCTCTGGGCAGCCATTGAGGCTTTCTGCTTAGAAGCTAAGGAGAAGCAATTTTCACTGGGAGATCTCTATCAGCGCTTAGAGCAGCCGCCCTATGGCATCAAACAGGGGATGGTACCGATCGTGTTAGCAGCGGTTTTGCTTTATCACGTCGATGATGTGGGCTTCTACAAAGACGGCACTTTCGTTCCAGTGATGGGGCCAGAGCATTTCGAGTTGCTGGTGAAGGATCCCTCACGCTTCTCAGTGAAGTATTTCGAGATGGTGGGGCTACGTTCCCAGGTCTTTCGAGAGTTGGAAAGCATTTTGCGATCGCAAAATGCTAAGGCACCTAATGGGGTCCGCAATGCCTCATTGCTCATGGTGGCCAAGCCACTGTTTAGCTTTGTGCGGAAACTGCCCAAATACACGCTCCATACAGAACGGATGAGTGACGCCGCTCAGCAGGTATTAGCTGCTCTACAAAAGGCGCAGGAACCTGATGAACTGCTATTCGTTGCCTTACCGACAGCGTGTGGCTTTGGGCCGATGCTGGCAACGAATGAGGACGGCGGGAAAGCGAAAGCCTTCCGAAAGCAGTTAGTACAGTGCCTCCATGAGATTCAAACCGCCTATGAAACTCTGCTGAGCTTTTGTAAGACACGTTTATACGAAGCGTTTGGCGTGCGGAAAGAGGCCAATCTGAGGGAGGATTTACAGGTGCAGGCTACGCCTCTTATCGGCAAATGTATCGAGCCCGTGCTCAAACGGTTTATTCTCGCAGCCGTGGATGATACTGCGGAAGATAACGAGTGGTTAGAGGCCCTAGTGATGATCGTGGCTGATAAGCCACCAAAATCATGGACAGACAACGATATTACTCGGTTTGAGTTGGCGTTGGTTGACTTAGTACGGCGATTCAAGAACTTAGAGGCGTTACAGAAAGAGGTTGAGGCTAAAGGTACTGGCTTTACGGCTAAGCGATTGACCATCACCGAGCAGAACGGGCATGAAGTGAATCAGGTGATTTGGGTAGATGCTGATAAGGAAGACTTACTAGAGCAAGCGGTGGACAAAGCTCTGGAGCTACCTGAACTTCAAGGGGATCCTAAGCTACATCAAGCATTTATCGCTAAACTGAGCGAACGTATTCTCGATGTCCAATCCACTTCTGACTTAGATAAGCCGCGTAAAGCCAGGAAACACGCTATATGAGCAAGCCTGTAAGACACATTCTGGGACTCTCTGGAGGTAAAGACAGTACGGCCCTCGCTGTTTTCATGCGTCAGCAATATCCAGAGCTAGAGATAGAATATTTTTTCTTGGAAACCAACAAGGAACTTCCAGAGACTTATGACTACCTTGATCGGATAGAAGCAAGACTAGGTATAAAAGTTGTTCGACTCGAGGCAGAAAGAGGTTTTGACCATTGGTTCGAAGTGTATGGTCAGGTACTTCCATCTCCGAAAATGAGATGGTGTACTGATTTCATGAAAATTCGCCCTTTAGAAAAATTCATCGGCAATGATGAAGCAGTCAGTTATATCGGCATCAGAGCTGACGAAAATCGGGAAGGCTATATTTCCACAAAGCCAAACATTAGACCTGTTTTCCCGTTCAAGGAGCATGGCCTGACAAAAGCTGACATTTTCAGAATTCTCGATGAAAGTGGATTGGGGCTTCCAGACTATTATCGCTGGAGAAGTCGTTCAGGCTGTTTTTTCTGTTTTTATCAGCGAAAGTATGAATGGATAATGCTTTCGAAAGAGCATCCGGATCTCTTCAAGAAAGCCGTTGCTTATGAACAGGCGTCTCAGAAGGATAGAGGCTATACATGGGTGCAAGGTACTACATTGCTTAAGCTTCTAGAAAGGCAAGATGAAATTATTGAGCAGCACAATAAGTCTATTAAGAAAGAGGAGGAGAAACTAAGAAAACGAAATGCTTCATTGGCAGATGTCCTGGAATCTGTTTTAGATGAAGAGGATGACGAAATTCCTTGTATGATTTGCAGCTAATTTTCTGATTTCTTGACTACCAAGACTTAGAGAGGATATGCAATCTTGAACTTTGATGATTTCTTGTCAAGAGCAGATGATTTGACCCTTCAACAGCTCTTAGGTAAACCAGCACTAGATTTAATTGTTTTATTAGATTCATCATTAGCAAGTCCTAAGCAAGTTCGCCGATTGTTAGTCAATTTAAGGTCACGAACTGGTCTTTTGAGAGATCGATTTAGCTATCGCTTACTAATAGATCTCCTGAAACTTGACGAGGCTAGGATGTTGTGCTCATTTCTAGACATTCAGGAAAGCAACGATGTTTATGAGGCCCTTAAGAGAACAAGAATCTCTAAAGGCTCTCGAAGAGAGCAGCAATTGTTTGCTTTTTTCGAAATGGGAACACCTTTAGAAGGTGCCAAAGCCATAGTTTCTTCGACAGAGCCCGTTTGCAGTAATTATCCCCTTTTTAGTCACCAAAGAAAGGCCTCAAGAGCAGTCAAAAATCATCTCTATAGAGAACCCTTTAAAGTTTTATTGCACATGCCTACTGGTGCGGGAAAAACTCGCACTGCAATGAATATAATTGCCGACCATTTGAGAATTCACGAACCGACATTAGTCATTTGGTTGGCACATAGCGAGGAATTATGCGGGCAGGCGGTCGAGGAGTTCTTTTGTGCATGGAACCATTTAGGAGATAGAGAAATAACGGTTCATCGTTTTTGGGGAGAATATAATATTGAACCATCTGTTGCCCAGGACGGGTTTCTGGTTGCGGGCCTAGCAAAAGTTTACAACCGATTAAAGACAGACATAAACTTTATTGGGAAAATTGGTAGATATTCCTCTCTGGTTGTTATGGATGAGGCTCATCAAGCAGCAGCTCAATCCTACAAACTTATTTTAGATAATCTTGTTGTTCCTCACCCTAAAACATCTTTGCTAGGGCTTACAGCAACACCGGGCCGTAGTTGGTCAGATATAGAGCAGGATGAAGAGCTATCAGAGATTTTTAGTCGCCGCAAGGTAATTCTTGAGGTAGATGGGTACTCTAATCCAGTAGATTACCTAGTCGAGCAGGGTTATTTAGCTAAAGTTGAGTACAAACCCTTGCTCTATGAGGGTGGTGTAGCCCTTTCGAAAAAAGATATTGATTTGATTGAAGAGTCCTTTGAAATTCCAAAACAGATTTTAGAAGAATTAGCCAATGATGAAAAGCGAAATCTGAAAATAATATTGGAGATTGAGAGATTAGCTATTAAACATCGAAGGATTATTGTTTTTTCAGCATCAGTTCAACACTCTGACTTAATAGCCTCAGTCTTAAATATAAGAGGACTTCACGCTAATTCTATCACTAAGGATACTGAACCTGAAGAGCGCATAGAAATCATTAATAATTTCCGGAGAGAAGATGAAGAGACAAGGGTCTTATGTAATTTTGGTGTTTTGACAGCAGGCTTTAATGCTCCGACGACTAGTGCAGCTGTTATTGCAAGGCCTACAAACTCATTAGTTCTTTATAGTCAAATGATAGGTCGTGCCACTAGAGGTTATAGAGCAGGTGGAAATGAATATGCGGAAGTAGTTACTGTAGTTGATTCGAATTTACCGGGATTCAGTAGCATTGCTGACTCATTTGTTAATTGGGAAGATGTATGGAGGAAATATGACGACGAGGCGTGACATTGTTCCAGCACATTTGGCTGTTAAAGCGATGCGCGATAATGGCTATAAAAACGCAGCATACGCTATTGCTGAGTTAATGGATAATGCAGTTCAAGCAGGAGCTACACGGATAGAACTGTTATGCGGAGAAAAGGAAATACAATTATCACAACGCAAAAGGTCGAGAATTCACCAAGTTGCAGTCTTAGATAACGGATCAGGAATGGATTCTGAAACACTACAGTTAGCTCTGCAATTTGGTAACGGGTTGTACCTCGATGAGTCTAAACATACCGGTATTGGCCGTTTTGGAATGGGTCTTCCATCATCATCAATTTCCCAATGCCGTAAGGTTGAAGTTTGGACTTGGCAGGATGGAATTGAAAATTGTCTTTATTCTTTTCTAGATCTAGACCAAATTGAGAATCAAGATATGTCAGAAGTTCCCGTTCCTGAATCCAAAAATTTTCCACAAGCTTGGTCTCAGGTATGCTCAGGAGTCAGTACGAGTGGAACACTCATTGTTTGGTCGGAACTCGATAAATGTATGTGGAAAACGGCTAACACTATAATCGATAATTCCGAATTTTTAATTGGTAGAATTTATAGGAAATTTCTAATCAGTCAAGATAGCTTATCTATTAGGCTATGCGGCTTTAAGTTTAATAATATTGCTGAACCTTTTGTCGATAGAGAGGTTCAGCCAAACGACCCAGGGTATCTGATGGATAAAACTTCATGCCCTGCACCATATGACAACAAAGCAATGTTTGAAAAATGGGGTGATGAGAACTATGAGCTGTCTCATACTATAAGTTTTAGGGGCAAGGAGCACATAGTTAAGACCAGATTTTCGTTGGCTAAAATTGAAGCCAGGCAGGGGGCACAGCCGGGAGCAACGCCACATGGTAAACATGCGGCAAAAAATATTGGCGTTTCTATTGTTCGGGCCGATCGAGAATTAGAATTAGAAGATGCTTGGGTAGTACAGTATGACGCTAGAGAGCGATGGTGGGGAGTCGAAGTGGAATTTCCACCATCGTTGGACGAATTATTTGGCGTAACGAATAATAAGCAGACTGCCAGAAACTTCTCTGAGCTAGCAGACGTAGATTTCAATACTTTGCTAAAGGGTGGAAAAACGGTAACTCAGTTGAAAGAAGAGTTTGAGGAAGATGAAGATCCTCGCGCTCCATTACTGGAAACGGCATATCGTATCACAACGAATCTAAACACTATTAGAAAAAACTTGCTTGCACAAAGAAGCAATGATAGCCGAGCACGTAAGCAGCGTCACAACCCAACGCTATCTGCTGAAGCTAGAGCAACAGAGATCACGAATAAATTAAAAGATGAGGAAGGTTTAAGGGGAAAGAGTGACGAGGATGAAAACCTTCCTCCAGACGAGAGGAAGTCAGCCATAGAAGATGCCTTTATTGAAGATGGAGTTGAAAAAGAATCAGCTAAAGAATTAGCTGCAACGACGGTAAAAGATGGGCTTAAATATGTTTTTGCCAATGCAAACATGAGTACTCCAGCCTTCTTTACTGTTAAGACAAAGGGAGGATCAATTGAGATCCTCCTTAATGACTCTCATCCTGCATATGAAAATCTCATGGGGGTTTTGGAGAAGGATGTTGAGGGAGTTGAAGAAGATGAACTGCGCTCTCGCTTAGCAGACTCTCTAAACGGCCTGAAACTCTTATTAATGGCTTGGGCAAGATATGAAGATCAGCAACCTGATGGGGTCTTAAAGGAAAGAGCTCAAGATACTCGAACCGACTGGGGCAAGCTAGCAAGATGGTTTCTCAGACAAGAGGAATAAGGGATTTTTTTGCTATGAGGAGTTGAACTTTAGTTCATTCTTATAATGTTTAATGTTCAATCATTCTTCCGAAATATATCACAATAATTTAGATGAACTAGCCAAAAACTTTGCTGTTTCGGCGAACAAAACGATCGATATATTTTCACCTTTCATTACTTTAAGCGTTCTGAAGGTAATATTATCAGATACTAGACCTGGTGTGAGGGTCAGTATATTGACCCGTTGGAAAATATCTGATTTTCTGATGGGATCCGCTTCCTTAGAACTTTTTGATTACTGCCTCTCGACAGGATGGGTATTATATATCAATCCCAGGATTCACTTGAAAACAGTAGTCAGGGATTATCATGATCTTCTTTTAGGGTCTGCCAATATTACGGGGCGAGGATTAGGCTTGCTTAAGCCAGAGAACTATGAAGTTCTAACCTACATACGAAATCCCTCGAGTAGCTATCTTCTTTTCTTAGAACAAATAAAAGCTGAGTCAGCCATTGTCACTCCACTAGTAGTTGCTAGATTTCGGGAGACACTGGAACGTTTGAAACTTAAATTTCTGTCTGATTTCACAGGGTTAGCTGATGAAGACGAGAGATTGCACACTGAAGCAGTGAGCAGAGACTTCTTCCTTACTTCTGAGTTACCTATGTGCGAGGATATCAGCCTACTTTATCTGGTAGTCCAGAATCCTGATATTGACTTAGACAACGAAATCCTATCAACGGCTCGTCACGATATTGCTAAATATGCCTTGTGGAAAAGAAGTTATAAATCAGAAAATGAGTTTAGAGAGTACTTGGCTTATCAGTTTCTAACGCATCCATTTATTCAAGCACTTTGCAACTTCATTGATCGCCCTAGAAGGTTTGGTGAAATTAGAGCTTGGGTACAACGAGTTTGTACCGATGTTCCCGTCCCCACGCGACGTTCTTTGTCCGATAATGTCAACGTGCTATATGACTGGTTAGTTATCCTGGGTGAGGAACAATTCATAACCTACCGTCCAAACCACACTGAGCTAATTGCTCCAAGAAACTAGCTTCAAATGCCAAGGTCAACGAAATTTTCATAGGTTGTTATCTGTTGGTTAACGACTCCTTGCATATGGCCGAAATCATCTACCTTGATAACCACGCAACCACCCCAGTCGATCCAAGAGTTGCGGAGAAAGTCCTTTTTCATATGATGAAGGGGTTTGGAAACGCGAGCAGCACTGATCACGAGATCGGAGATGCCGCCGAAGATGCCGTGAAGAAAGCAAAAAGCCATATTGCAGAACTCATTGGAGCCTCTTCCCGCGAAATCATTTTCACGTCTGGCTCTACCGAAAGTATCAACCTCGCCATCCAAGGTACCATTCAGCATTTAGAAAACAAAGGTATTCATCCTCGCATTGTCCTCTCCGCAGTGGAACACAAGGCCGCTCTCGACACCTGCCTTGCCCTCGAAGAACAGGGGCGCGTCAAACTCTTAACACTTCCAGTAGATACCCAAGCTCGCATCGACTTGGCCCAGTTAGAGCAAGCCTGCGCCAGCGGCGTTCATCTTCTCTGTGTCATGGCTGCCAACAATGAAGTTGGCACCCTCTACCCCATTGAAAAAATTGCCCATATCGCTCGAATCCACAACGTTCCATTCCTGTGCGATGCTTCGCAGACAATCGGCAAAGTTCCCATCCATTTTCAAGACTGGGGCATCACAATGCTCTCTCTCTCCGCCCATAAGTTCTATGGGCCTCAAGGGGTTGGGGCTTTAGTCGTCAAACGAGGGCACTCCTTAGAACCACTGTTCTACGGAGGTGGACACCAGAGAGGCTTGCGCTCAGGTACCTTGAATCTTCCAGGTATCGTTGGACTAGGAGAAGCCTGTCGGTTAAGGGCTTTGGAGATGGAGGAAGATGAAAGGGCGATAGGTGAGAAGCGCGATCGCCTCCAAAAACTCCTGACTGACAAAATTCCAGGGCTCATTGTCA
>NZ_JBQLZL010000030.1:0-47792 GCF_052168255.1 Almyronema sp.
AGCCAAGACTGTTCAATTCAAAATCGAAAATCCAAAATCGAGAATTGATATTAGCCCCTAGCGCTGAAACACTTAAACGGCTGAAAGCTGCTGACAGAAATGCTTTCCGTCTGCCTGCTGCCTGCCTTCTAGCGTTAGCGAGACTGGCGACGACGTACGCCAAAGAGCGCACCCATAACCGCCAAACCTGCTACGGCTGTTGGTTCTGGAACGGCAACGGGGTCGCTACCGCCACCTGAAACTTCAGGGGGTGTTTCGTTGTTACCTGGAACTTCAGGCGGAAGTTCGGTAGAGGTCTCGCCTGCATCAGGAACTTCGGGAGCAGGTGGCACGTATTCCGGTACATATCCTTCGAAGTTGAAGTTATGAAATTCACCGCTACCGGAGACGGAGTTGGCAATGAAACGGCCTTCAACGTTGCCATTGTTAAAGGTCACATTGGCTTTGGTGGCTAACACGCTACCCGCGAACGAAAAGCCAGTCGTTTGAATTTGAGTGGCTTCGATAAAGTTGAACAGCACTTTAGAGGGGTCAAGGTTGCCCAAATTCATGCCGAAGTTGGCAATGTTGACGGTATCACCCAGGATGTTGAGGACAACAGTTGAGTCATTACCCACGCCATTGAGGTTGAGGTAGCTTTTGCCGTTGAACTCAGAACCATTAATCGTAAATACGTTCACGTCAGAGTTGCTGCCCTGTAGCCAGATACCCCCCCACTTGTACTCTGTGCTACCTGTTACGGCTAGACCACCTACATGCTCCGAAAAACCAGTCAGGTAAGTTTTAGCGGCGTCGAAGTCAATCAGGTTGCCTGTTGTAACGTTGCAGTTAGGGGTGCAGTTAAAGTTGACACCTGTATTAATTTGGCCACCCACAATAGCGCCGCCGCCAAAAACTTGGCCGCCGTTGTAGGTGAGATTGCCCCCTACGACCAGGCGCGTGTCTGAACCTTGCGAGTTATCTAAGCGATCGCCAATACCAAAGTTTGAAAAAGTTGCATTACCCCCAACGGCCACCCGCCCCTCAGAATCTGAGCTTTGGTTCATATCACCAAAGACAAATACGTTGTAATCGTTGGCAATTCCAAAAGAAGCAGCTTGAGCATGGCCGGAAAAACTAGCGGCGATCGCCACTGCTAGCGGTAGCGCTACCCAGGGAGATTTACGAATAGAGTTCTGAAGCATACCATTCCCGAGAAGATTATCGTATCAAAAATAACTCTTCCAAAACTCTATTTCGTCAGCATGAATACGGCTTTTGCCGCCCTGCTACTAAGATTTAATCCAGGTTTCACAGCACTTTACGAGAGTTTTTTAAAGCGCAGATTACTGGGTAAATCGTCTCAGTGTATCTACTAAGTCTGTAGATAAAATTTTGCAATCCTAACTAAACTGTTTAGGCTGAAACAGGAGGAAGAAGTCAGAGGGCAGAAATCTGAGGTGAAGGAAGGTGCAAAGGCGATCGCGCGGATTTTGATTGCTGGGCAAAATGCTAGTTTTCGTCTTCGCGCTGATTGGTCGCTTTAACTAAGTCTTGAATAGAACAATCAAACGCTGCTAGCAGTTTCTCGATTTGAGCAAAAGTCAAACGCGGTACCTGGGTTCCTCGCTCCCAAGCGCTAACCGTCGTAACTGTGACATCAAGCAAGTCTGCAACTTGGCGCTGAGTCAAACTAGCACGTTTTCTTAAATCTGCTAATGTTAACGGCTCAGAACTACCCATAGTATAAGTCAATCTATGTAAGTTGACTTGTATAGGCTTTATGGGTAAAGTCTAAATATATAAGTCAACTTACATATAGGTTTGCTGCATCAGCGCATAATCCAGGCTTTTCTAACTGGAGCGCTTTTCGCATTCCTCAGTCTCTCATCAAATAGCGCTGAAACGGTCACTAGGCCGTCAGTTTCTGCTGTCAAATTTTCTACTCGTTCAAGGAATCTACTTATGCAATACCGCGATCGCCTCTATCCCTGGTGCATCATTCGCCTGCTACCCCGCTGTCAGCGCATCACTGTTGGCCGCTTTCGCTATTGCAACGCCGCCGAAAATCATCTCAAAGTTCTGCGCCGCCTCATACCGACGGCAAAATTACCGTAGTGTTAGAGCCGCTGGAGGTAGAAGGCAGAAATCTGAGGGCAGAAGGCAGAAACAGAGGCAGAAGACAGGAGTTGAGGTAGGGTCAACGGCGATCTCATAGCGCATAGAGTCACAGACTTCTTATCGTATTACCTCTACATCTTGCAGAGCATCCCTTTCATCCTTTTGCCTTCTAACTTCTGCCTTGGTTAAGGTTTCCGTCCCCTTGCGGGGTAATGAGATTTGAACAACTGTATTTACGCAGTAGTCGCCAGTCCCACAGATGTTTCCGTCCCCTTGCGGGGTAATGAAATTTGAACGGCACTGCAATTATTGACGGAATTGAGATAGAGGGAGTTTCCGTCCCCTTGCGGGGTAATGAAATTTGAACTTGTTGCATATAAATTGAGTCAAGGGGCCGAAAAAACGTTTCCGTCCCCTTGCGGGGTAATGAAATTTGAACCCTGGACCTGCGCCTGGACCTGCGCCTGCACCTTGTTTCCGTCCCCTTGCGGGGTAATGAAATTTGAACCTTCAGTCGGCAGCAGATGCACTCCAACAGCATTTCTACGGTTTCCGTCCCCTTGCGGGGTAATGAAATTTGAACCTAAATACGTTGAGATTGCTCAAAGGGGAGTGATCCCGTTTCCGTCCCCTTGCGGGGTAATGAAATTTGAACTTGATAAAATTACCGTACAGGACGTTCGGCTATTTATTGTTTCCATCCCCTTGCGGGGTAATGAAATTTGAACGCCTGCGGTTGGGTTCGGGACAACGTCATCCCTCACGTTTCCGTCCCCTTGCGGGGTAATGAAATTTGAACGTGTTTACAGTGGCATTTTCCACGTAACAGGCGGTTTCCGTCCCCTTGCGGGGTAATGAAATTTGAACTCGTTATTGCTGGATTTTCCTGATGCATTCAATCGCGTTTCCGTCCCCTTGCGGGGTAATGAAATTTGAACCGGTCCGTTTTACGTAGACGGCATTGCGCAAGATGCGGTTTCCGTCCCCTTGCGGGGTAATGAAATTTGAACGCTTGCACAATCCTGAACAGTGTATCTACACTATTTTGGTTTCCGTCCCCTTGCGGGGTAATGAAATTTGAACCTGGGTACTTGAAAGTGAGGCGATCACTCTGGGGTTTCCGTCCCCTTGCGGGGTAATGAAATTTGAACGTTCGGGCAATGCTAAGCATCGCAAATTGCGCGGTGGTTTCCGTCCCCTTGCGGGGTAATGAAATTTGAACCAGCATTGGTTACGTTGGTTTCACCCTTAGCTTCTCGTTTCCGTCCCCTTGCGGGGTAATGAAATTTGAACCGTTTGAAAACAGCTCAAGCGGCGCTTGAGCAGAAAGGTTTCCGTCCCCTTGCGGGGTAATGAAATTTGAACCCCCTCGATCTGGAACCCTTGCGGGGCAAGGCTTTCAACACCCCAAATCTGAGGGGGTCTGCTTCAAGGTCAAATAAATGAGAATTACTGTCAATAACCCCTCTTCAAACAGGGCGCAAACCCTTGCACGGAAAGCGATCTGAGGGGGTCAACGAAGTTATGCGGTTTTCAAGGATCGGCAGACCCCCTCAGATTTGGGGGCTTTTGCTCGATAATACTCAGGCTTTTAAGCTTTGTCTACAAAAACGACGCATTTTGCAACATTTTTAGTTCTCATCCTTTGCCGCCTCTTGCCTCACCTCGTCTACGCCGCCTTTACAATGCCTACTCCATAGTGCCATAGCCAGCGTTAGGAAGACCCCTCTTCAAAGTCTGGTGTAAGCTGAGAGCGTCTTTGATTAAAGGAATGCGGTGTTTTACTTTTTGGGTATCAATGTTCATTTGAGTCTAGGCAATCCTGAAGGGGTAGCCCTGGGTAGCCAAAGGCAGCCCAAAAACAACCCACCCTAAAAGCCTGCACCCATACCTCGTCATAAGTTCTGTTACAGCAAAGGTTGAGAAATGGCACGAATTTTATCGCGATTGTAGTAATTTGCAGTGCCTCAGTGTAATCACGAGTAGCTTAAACAAAACCGAAACCATCCATCGACAAGAGCCTTTTCTGGAATGACCTGTGAACCCTCAATTTTAGGGATGACTGATAGATTACCAAAGGGGTTACTCCAAATCGCTTACAACGTAGGTTTTTATGACTTATGTTCTTCTCCCGATAAGCATACAAACTACAAAAAATTGAGATTTTTATTGTATATAAACCATGGTTAACGGAGCGACGAGACAGTCCCCCGCCTGTCAACCGACAGCTATCCTTGAGATCGGTTTGGCTTGGTGTTTTGCTTGGGGAGAAGCCAAAATTCCTCAAGTGGATATTCACGTCTTACGGCAAATGCGGAGAGCCATAAAGACGGGTGAGGCGTTTCCAGAAGCCATACAGCTTCATCTAAAACGAATTATCCAGCTGAATCATTTGGATAAAGCGAATTATCCAGAAAACGCCGAGGCACTGACCGCTTTAGTGCAAAAGTATCCAGACCTTTGGAATAAACGAATTGGCCTAGTCTATGGTGGAGCCACCAAAATCAAGCAATATGTCTTTGAAGCCTCCAAACTTCAGGACATTCGTGGAGGTTCAGCTCTGCTGGATCGCATCAACTTGATTGATCTACCAGCTTTTTTCAAAGGCGAAGAAGCAGGCGATCGCTTCCCACAGTGCGCTAGAGTTGCACAGTATTGCCAACAACTACGAACTGATTGGCTACAAACAGAATTTCCAGGTCTTCAAGACGCCCTTATTCCTGAACTAATTGTCTATTCCACTGGCGGCAACATTCTAGCCTTTTGCCCCGTTGCCTATACTGACGATCTCGCCAATGCAATTGAAAAGCGCTATACCACTGAAACACTCACCGCCAATTCTTGCGCCGTCGGCCAAGCTTTCCGGTTTTTAGAACTTCGCTACGGCCTGCTCAAAGACCCGATCGAACAAACACCTTGGCTAGACTGGTACTTGCAGAATGCAACGCAGCCCTTAGTAGAAGCTCTTTTTGGCAAAGCAGAAGATAACCTGACTGAGCAATTTAAAAAGCGTAAAAGCTTCAACGAACTGGTAAGACAGCTGGCCGTGCGGTTTAATCAACGGCGCAGCGGAGACGATCGCTTCAGGGGCGATCGCCCCAGTCGGCGTTATCCACCCATGCTTGAAACCCATCCCTATGTGCAACGCGATCAGACTGAAAACCGCTCTGCTGTCCAGCAGATTAAAGACAAACAAAATCGACGAGGGCTACCTGGAGAACCTTGGTTCTCCGATGTTTTAGCGCGGAAGCGGGTTACAGGACAAACTGCAAAAAGAGATAACCAAAATAAAGCTTGGTTTAAACCTGATGAGTGGCTAGGCTGGCATCCCGGCGAACTTGAAAGCTGGACAACACGGTATGACGATTTTTTGCAGAAACATGCAGAGTTAGCCGCTCAATACAATCCTAAAAAGCAACAGCTGCAAGACGATAAGAAAGAAGCGCGATCGCTGCGCGAGATTGGCAACGCCAGCAGTGGTTTTGTCGGGTATATCTACGCCGACGGCAACAACATGGGGGGCTACATTCAAACCATCACCACTGCTGAAGACTATCAACAGTTTAGCGAAGCGGTTTCAGTGGCGACAGAACACGCCGTTTACTATGCCTTAGCAAAACACCTTGAACCTCATCAACTTGCTGGAATTAACGATCCAGAAAGCGAAAACCGCAACGGCACTTGGATTCATCCCTTTGAAATTCTGACCATTGGCGGCGATGACGTGATGCTGGTGGTTCCGGCAAATAAAGCTTTGGCGATCGCCCAAACCCTCTGCAAGCAGTTTGAAACGTTATTGGTAGATAAAAACCCAGCATTTCGCAGATCTCAAACAGTCTGCGCAGAAACCTTTAAGGCGATTCACCGATACCAACCCCAAGATACCAATCAGGAAAATAGCAACGAGCCGCCGCCTTGCGAACTCAGCATGTCAGCCGGAGTATTGATCACCGCCCAAGACACGCCTATTTACTACGCCGAAAAGCTTACTACTCAGCTTCTCAAATCAGC
The DNA here is from genome assembly GCF_052168255.1 of Almyronema sp. Classification (NCBI taxonomy): domain Bacteria; kingdom Bacillati; phylum Cyanobacteriota; class Cyanophyceae; order Nodosilineales; family Nodosilineaceae; genus Almyronema; species Almyronema sp. The sequence goes on from NZ_JBQLZL010000030.1 coordinate 6,112, forward strand.
CAAGAACCAGGCCAAACACCTGAAAAAAGAGCATGAATATTTTGGGGGCACTATCGACTTTCTAGCGATGAAAGCAGTCACAATGCTGTCTTCTAATATCCAGCATTTTAGAGAATATGGTCTAGTCTTTGGCAACAAGCCCAAACGTAAGCTGTACGGCGCACCCTATACGCTGCATGACATAAAAGGACTCCTAAAGACAGCAAAAGCCCTAAAAAAGTCAGACTTTCCGCGATCGCAGCTTTACCAAATTCGCAGCCTGCTCGAACGAGGCAAGCATACAGCTATGCTCAACTACCGTTACTTTCGGGTGCGACTAGACAAGGAGAAACAGGAGCTTTTGCAGAAACACTTTGAGGACGCTTGGTGTTCCCCCAAAGATCCGCAAAACGGTGGTAACTTAGCCCCTTGGATGTCCATACGAGAAGACTCTAGCACTACCTACGAAACCATTTGGCGAGAACTGGTGGATCTGTATCCCTTCACGGACAAGCCAGAGCAGGCTGATACAAAGTCCTCTGTAGCCAGTCAGGAGGTTTAGGTATGGTGCAGCTTAGCAGCTTGACTCAAAATACAGTCTCTATCCAACTCACAGCGCTAATAGACAGCGCTCTGTGCGTGGGAGCAGGTGGCTCATCCGGTTCCCTCGCTGATAAACCCATTGTTCGCAATGCCCGAGGGCAACTTTTAATTCCCGGCTCTCAGCTCAAAGGCAGGCTTCGCCATGAATGCGAAAAGTTAGCCCGTGCTTTGCAATGGCCTATTTGTGAATCACCCGTACCTCAAACAATGTGTCCTCAAGTGGGACTGTATAGCAGTGATTTTCAGCGAGAAGCCTACCGCGTCCAAAACAAGCAATTTGCAAATGGTCGCCCGCAGCACCACTGCCTGATCTGCCAAATCTTCGGCAATCCCTCTCTGGCTTCTCGCATTGAGGTCGATGATCTGGTCTGCCAGGTTGAACCCGACAACCTGCCGGAAGTTTTGCGTCCTGGGGTGACTCTTAACCGTCGCCGCCGCACCGCCGCAGACCAAAGACTTTATTTTCTAGAAACCTCTCCCGTGAATGTGCAGCTACCCTTTTCGGGACACCTTCACCTAGAACCCAATTGTCCCCCTCAAACTAAACCTCTGATACTGGCAGCGTTGCACCATATCCATGCGTTAGGGGGAAGCAAATCAGCGGGGTTAGGGTGGCTGACCTGGCAACCCTTCAACCAAACCTTAGTAGACGAGAATTGGCGTTCTCTTTTGGAGGGCAAAGCTTCATGACCACCCTGCAACTGACGATTACCGCATTGTCGCCACTGGCGATTGGATATCAGAAGCCAGGTGGCTCTATTATTCAAGCTCAGGACTATATCCCCGGCTCGGTGATTCGCGGCGCGATCGCAGGTAGAATGCTGCGTCAATCTTCCTCTGAAGACAACGCAAATTTAGACCAACCGGATAGTGACTTTCAGAAGCTCTTTTTGGCAGAAGATGCGGCTATCTTTAGTAATGCCTATCCCAATGACGCAGATCAGCCTGTTTACGTCTTACCCGCTACAGCGGTAAGTTCCAAAAATGATCCAGGGTTCCGTACTGAAAATTCTGCAAAGGTAGGAGTCTTTGATACGCTCATCGATGCCTTTTGTGCCGAAAGCTTGGGCTATCCTTACGATCCGGCCTGTCTTAACGGCGATCGCGCAGAGCCTTATAGCTCGTTCTATACCGTCCAGAATGAAAGGTATCAGGCTCACAGTGTCGATACGCGCTTACTGACGCGGGTAGGCATCAACCGACGCCGAGCAACCGCTCAAGAGCAGGTGCTCTATAGTATTGAGGTCATCAACGAAGCTAAGACAAAACCTAAGCAGCCAGCGGTCTTTCATAGCACTATTGCGCTTGAAGATGAGACGCTAGCAGGGCAGCTCACGACGTATTTAGAGCAGCAGCACTGGCGGCTAGGTGGCTCTGCATCGCGGGGCTTGGGCAAGGTTGAGATTCGAGTAGGCGCTGCTACGGAGAGAACGGCGATCGCCACGCGAATTGAGCAGTTTAACCAGAAACTACGCGATCGCTGGCAAACTTGGAGCGAAACTTTTGCTCAGTCCCGACCGTTTCCCAGCGACCAGACATTTTTTACTCTCGACCTACAGGCCGATGCCATTTTGAAAGATCAGTGGCGGCGCACCACAGTTATTTCTCCTGACATGCTCTATCAGATGGCAAAAATTGACGATGCGCCGCTCAACCTTTACTCAATTTATAGCAGCTACGACTACCGTTCAGGCTGGAATGCGGCCTGGGGGTTGATGAAAGATGTGGAGCTAATCACTAATCGAGGATCTGTCTATCTATTGAGTACCGCACAGATAGATCAGTGGCTGCCCTATCTAAAACAACTAGAAAGCAAAGGCGTTGGAGAGCGAACCCAAGAAGGCTTTGGGCAGGTGCAGGTATGTAATGAGTTTCATCATGTGTTTTGGGAGGATCCGGTATGACGTTTAGTGCTGAACAACAGCGCGATTTGAAAGTGCAGCGCGGTATTCGCCAGGTGGAAGATAAGTTAGTGCAATGGATTCAAGATGCCTTGGATAATACGCAATATAGTAAGCCAGAAAAAAACTCCAAAAACAATCGAGATAAATTAGAAGAGTCTCAGTTCCGAAATTTGGTACGTGTCTCAGACACGACTGAAAGCTCAGAGGTTGTCAAGAATTTTCTGCGCTATCAGGTTGGGCGAGACCGCAAATGGGGGCGTGGCCCTCAGTCTCTGGCTGAGCGAATTGTGACTGACATCGATGGCAACTTGAGAACAACAGCCCAAAATATTGCTAATAGTGCTGATAGCAGCCATACCAATGAAATTCACATTGAGTTAGTCCGCCGCTATTTGGGGTACGGTGCCCGCTATCTCAAGTATCTAAACGATGGTCAATCAATATAGCAAAGGTGCAATTATGCAGAACCACACGGTATTGCTGGATGCGGAAGGCCGATTAGCTCTTCCAGAAAGTGTCCGTCAGCAACTTGGGTTAACGGTGGGCGATCGCTTCATTCTGACTATTTCCGAGAACAACGTGCTGCAATTGGTGAGCTTGAAAAAGCAGGTTCAATCCTTACGAGGGCTATTAAAAAACCCTACCCCTGAGCAGAGCGTGGTAGATGAGCTAATTCAAGAACGTCGTAGGAGTGCTATCAGTGAATAATGCTGTACTAGACGCTTCTGCAATGCTGGCATACTTTTACGATGAACCGGGAGCAGATGTGGTCGAAAAAGTATTGCTGACTAATGTATGCATGGGAGCTATTAACTGGGCTGAGGTTCTTTCTAAAGTTAGTGATAAGGGGTGCGTGCCTCAAGATTTGATAAAAACTTTGACTAGCCAAGGCTTACTTGGCAATAGCTTAGAAATCTTGCCAACTACTGAAGTAGATGCGCTGATAATAGCTCAGCTACGTGCTCGAACCAGATCTCTGGGGCTTTCTTTAGGTGATCGAGCCTGTCTAGCCCTTGGGCTACGGCTTAGGTGTCCTGTCATCACCGCAGATCAGATTTGGAGTGAACTAGACATTGAAGTCTCAGTTCAAACTATTCGTTGATAAATAAGCAGCTACAATTCATGTTTGATATATTTAAGAGCCGCTTAGAAATTAGCGGTATCCTCACTACCGTTACATCTCTACGAATTTCGCAAGGGCGATCGCTCGAACCAATTGGTTCAGACTTGCCAGTCGTCAAAGATTCCTTAGGAAAACCGCTGATTCCTGGATCAAGTTTCAAAGGAGCTTTGCGATCGCGCCTAGAAAGTTTTCTCCGTGGCATTTTAGGCGACAGCCGCAAGCTAGTTGCCAATCCCGCCATCGAAGAAGAGTGGTCTTTAACTGCAAATGAAATCAACTTGCTCAAAGAGCAGCACGACAATGACGCAGCTTTGACCGCAGCTATTTTGGCAGAAACCGACTTGGTTTCACGGCTCTTTGGCTCACCCTGGATATCCAGTAAATTTCAGGTGCGGGATCTAACTGTTCTACCAGATACCTGGTTTGGTCAGTATCAAGAGCGTGACGGCGTTTCAATTGATCGCGATACTGAAACGGCTGCGGACAAAAAACTTTACGATTTTCAGGTTGTCCCAGCCGGAACTCCGTTTGAATTCAAGGCCGTTGTTGAAAACGCCGAAGACTGGGAACTGGGGCTGTTGATGATTGGGCTACATCAGTTTGAAAGTGAACAAATTCCTCTAGGCGGCGGGCGATCGCGCGGCTTGGGTGTTGTTAAGCTAAATATCCAAGATGTGTGGTGGGTAGACTATCCCGAAGAACGCCCCGAAGAGTTACTCACATATCTACAGCGCTTAGTTAAAGGTGAAAAAGACACTTATTATAAGCTTTCTCCAGAATCTTTCTTGACGTACAAAGAAGACTGGACTTCTGCCTTATTGAATTATCTAACTCAGTACACTTCGAATCAGCAACAGGCTGTCCCTGCAGAGGAGAACAGCCATGCATAAACGATTTGTCAATCACTGTACTATTGAATTCACCCTTACTCCCTGCGGGCCAATTTTAATTAAATCTGGCAAAGAAGGAGCTGATCCCACCAAGCCCCAAATGGAGTTTGTAGAAACCTATCATCAAGGCGGTCGCTCTATTTACCTACCCGGCAGCTCTCTCAAGGGTGCTCTGCGTGCTCATGCTGAGCGGATTGTTAGAACAGTGGGCAGCGATCGCAAACCGTCTGATCCAAGTGATCTTTGGGCTAGCGACCCGCTTGATCTAAGCAGCTATCAATACCTGGATGACATCAAGGATACGCGAGAGCTTTATCGGCTATCTTCCTTTACCGACCAGCTATTTGGCAGTATCGCGATCGCCAGTCGTCTCCGCATTGAAGATGCTTATCCCGCCGATAAGACTCAACTCAAAATCGAGGAGCGTAATGGGGTTGCCATTGACAGAGTTTATGGCTCAGTCGCGGTAGGGCCTTTTGACTATCAAGTTTGCACCAGCGGCGAATTTCGCGCCAAACTGCATCTCAAAAACTTTACGCTGGCGCAGCTTGGGTTGATGGGTTTAGTCTTGCGCGATTTAGATGATGGCTGGTTTGGCTTGGGCTTTGCCAAGTCTCGGGGGATGGGCTTGGTCAACATTAATTTAAACAAGGCCGTCGTACAATATCCTGGCTGCGTGCTAGAGGCTGATCAAATCAAGGCCATTGGCTCAAATCAGCTTTGGCTCAAAACTTTGCTTTTAGGAGCCGGAGAGTTTTTAGAACCCAATGAAGCCGAGCGCTACGGTTTTCCCAAACCCGATCGCCAAGAAACCCCTGTAGCCGGAAGCCCGATGGATTTGGGGTTTGGTGTGCAGCTAACTTGGTCAGGGCAAGAACAGGTGACAGACCTGTTTGTTCGAGCGGTTAAATCCTGGAGCCGTTTACTGGGGGTTGCAGCGTGAATGGTTTTGTGGGGGTGAACACAGTTGAGACGGCTGAGCAACTAGAGGCGCTAATCAACACTGTTCTAGGAAGCGATCGCGTCTATTTTCTACGCTGGCCTCACAAAGTTAGCGGTCTATGCCATAGTCTACCGGAAGGCTTTCCCAGTCCAGAAGGACAAGTCTTTGACGGCGATCGCGAACTACGCTGGAAAGTTCAGGGGTTAGGCTACAGCGTTTTGATGCTGAGTACAACGGAACTGGCTAAGGGCTTTGACTCGGTAGGTGCAGCGTGGGAAGCCTGCGATCGCCCTGCTCATATCTATCCTTCAACCGAAACTCGTTTTCCGCAAGGGATTGCCGATCGCGGCATCAACATTGAGCAGCGGTATTTTCTCGACAAAAAAACTGCCGTCGTGCATTTTGTTGCCCTAGTTGCAAAGCAGAAAAAAGGCAATGACAACACCTAAACCGATTAAAAGAAAGGCCCAACCTCAACGACCTACGCCAAAAAAGGATCGTTCAGGTTCTCCTCAAACCACTGCAAAACAAAACCCAGTTCCAGATACTGGAGATAAACCCTATGGTTTAGTTCCTCTGCCAGCTAAAGGAGTCGATCGCCAATTTCCGGCTGGACAAAATCGGTTCAGAAAAGACCTAGTTAGCGGCAAACTTTACCTCACGCTCACCGCTCAGACTTCCACGTTTGTGGCTTCTGGGATAGTTGCTATGGGTCGTGATGTCAACTTTAAAGTAGACCTGATTAAAACGGCTGTTCATCATAAAAATACGCTGATTATTCCAGGAAGTTCTCTCAAAGGAGTGATTCGCTCAACCTATGAAGCCCTGACCCGTAGCTGCCTCTGTAAGACCAAGGCAAGACGGGAAGAGCTTCCTCCGGGTTACGGAGAATGCAAAATTAAAAAAGATCAGGTTGAGGTTTGTCCGGCCTGTCGAGTATTTGGAGCAATGGGCTGGCAAGGATTGGTTTCTTTTGCGGATGTTGTGGGGCAAAAGGCGAGTACCAGCATCGGATTCATGCCTTCCCTCTATAGGCCCAGAACAGAAAACCCGATGTATCAAAACAACGGTAGGGTGGCAGGGCGCAAGTTCTATCATCATGCGGTTAAGGCTATAGACGCCGGAGAGCAGCGAGGTATCCCTGTGCAACAGGCGGCAGAAGCCTATGTGTTCAAAACCGCACTTCAATTTAAGAACCTGACGGAAGCAGAACTCGGTACGCTATTCGTAATTTTGGGGCAGGACAGCGACTATCCCATCGCGCTTAAAGTGGGGGGCGGCAAACCTGTGGGGATGGGCACCTTGGTTGCCACTGTAGAAGCTTTGGAAAAGCCTGCGAGTCCTGAAGACCGCTACACTCGCTATGCTCTGCCTGAGTCCGATCGCTTAACCGATGAGCCTCTGAAAAATTACATGCAGGCCGCGATCGCCTCAGCGCATCAAAAACTAATTGAAAGCTACCAGCTTCAGGAACTTGCAAGAATTCTAGCCTACCCAACCCAACGCACCGCACCGGAGGGAATGTACTAAAGCATGACAACTGAAACGATCTCTTTGGAATTAACCGAAGTGCAATGGCAGGTAGCCCGTGCGATCGCTCGACAACTCGTGATCGACGACACTGATGTCAATGAGCTGAGGAAAACAATTGCGTATCTCAGAGAGTATCGCGATCGCGCAAATGCAGGCAAAGCTTTCTTTGATTACCTCAAAACGCTGGTTCGTCGAGGTGATCAAATCGGCCACAGTAAAAAGACGATTGACTATTACAAAAGCTTAGAAGCTGTCTGTGACAGTCATTTGAAAGACTATCAAGCCGAAGCTCCTCAAATGCTGATGATTTTGGGCTGGGCGGCTCGCCTTGTTCAATACTATAAAAGTACTCCAATTGGCGAGCTTCAGCAGATTGAGGTGATGTCAGAACGAGAAGCTGAGGTTCGAGCCGTAACCCAATCCCATACTTTTGAAATTGGACAGGAACTTCCTGCTAAAGTTGTAGCGATCAAAAACAACAGAGTCACTTATGAACTCTTAGGCACTATCAAGCTAACGACCAAAGAGCCTAAGCTATTTAAGAAACTAACCATAGCTCAGGAGATAACCGTCCGGATTGAAGACCTCAAGGAAGATGGCTCAATCAAGCGAGTAAAGGGAATCGTTTAGAGGGTGTTTGAAAAGCTAATGATTGTGATTTTAGGCACTTATTGCTCCCCTCTACTGTCTTGGAAAAAGGGGGAATTGGCTCGGCAGTCTCCCTTTTTAAGAGGGTTCTAAACCGTTTTGCTACGCAGCAGATATCTTTTCAAACATTCTCTTAAAAGGGCTTGCCTAAATCATCCTCGTCTAACCTGTCCGTAAGCATACTGAAACTTGATAGCTACCTTCTTCAGTCCGCTCATAGGCCAAAATTTGCCCTAGTGCATTCAAGTGCTGCCCTAAAACTAAAGCAAAGAACGCTGGGCAAATTAAAATCAAATGCACTTTTTTAGCCTTGTACTGGCGACGATACTGACGAATTAAATCCTTCGCATGAATAGCTAATGCAACGGCATCGCTATCTGATTGTAATGATTGCTGACCCACGCCCTGTTCTGGTTCTACGTAAACTAAAGCATTCAACTCAGTTAGGTTATTTTTATGAAAGTGACTGATGTCGTCCCAGGCTGTTGGAACGCTGATATTGATAGCGAAAATGAGGTTATCCCCCTCTATACCCTGTTCTCGAACAACTCTCAGTTTGGTCGTTGATGGCTCTGTTGTACTCTTACAAGTCATGGCTTTTCCGCCCGTAACTTGTTCAATCTCAAATTGATAACCTGCTACGGCAGGAAAGGTTACCCCAATCGCCAAAGTCATGGTGAGTGGGCGATTGCCATATAGTTTGATAGAGCGATTGGGGGAAGCTTCTATAAGCGTTTGTTGTGCTTGCTTGAGTTGAGGAAATAGCGTGTTGTCCCAGATGTCTGGACTAGGCACTTTACGTGTAGAGCGATCGCAATATTGTCGCCAATCTAGTTCTACCATAGGGTCAGGATTTGCTCGATGTTCATCCCACCCGTGTACTGCAAGGCCAAGAGTATGGGATGAGGCTATTGCCCCCGTTCCTGGAAAAACTGGTGCAACTGACACCGCCGTATGCGGCATTGGGGCTGCCCCAGGAAAAGCTGGCGCAGCAGTAGGCTTTGCCCGCTCTTGCAGCATAGTCAAGATTTTTTCTTTTGCAGCAGCCTCAGCAGAGCAGCCAACTAGATCTACATAGACGATTTGCCCCAAAATCCCATCAGGCTGACATTCTTGAACTCGGATAGGAATCAGCAATCGCTTTAGGGACTGTGGATCTTTGGCGAATGCAGTAGCCCATTCAGGGTGTGTGTATTCTGCCTGTAGGTAGTTATTAGATAAGACAGCGATAGTCCGCTGGCTATCTCGGGCTGCTTTCTGCATGTCTAGCACAAAATTACCACCTGGCCGAAAGTCCCAAGCTTGAATAATCACCGAATAACTGGCTTCTTCTAATGTCCAGGCAATCCATTCAGCCCAAGTACGGTCTTGAGAATTGTAACTTACAAAAAAATCTTTCATGTTTAGCCTCCTTGTCTCCTCACCCACTCTCTGACAGCCCGCCGCTGTGCCAAACGACCCCGATCGCGTTTTTCTCAATTAGCCTGGGCAATTCCTGTATCTTGAGAAGCAGAAACACTTTGCTTTGCTCGGCTTCCGCGTGTGAATTCTGCGGAAAATTCTAACTTAATCCTAATCTCAGTTCTGTTTTAGTGTATGCCTATTGCCAAATGGTTCGAGATCGCATACAAAAGCCGATGGGGGAGTATCGCCAGAAAAGTTTGAAAGTATTTGAAAGTATAAGATATCTATCCCTGCTGCTGTGGCGATGCGGCCAAACTCAAAAGGCGGTGAATAAACGAGATCTGTCCTGTCACATCCGTATTCTTTTACCTGTCCCGTGTCTAGCTCAGCCTTCCGCACTCATCTACACGCCTACAGCTTAGCCATCGAAGCGCTAGCGCGATCGCCCGTTGCCACAGACCGCGAAATTTTAGAAGCTCTGCTCAGCCGCGATCGCCTGCAAGCCCTGCTGAACAAAGGTACTCGGCCTGAGGTTGCCGATGTTTTGCAGCTCAATGCAAAAGATAGCCAGCTCAAAGCCCAGCAGGCCAAAATTCAAGCCTGCCCTCAGCTTGAAGACTGGCACACCTTATTTAGACCCCACGAAACCGCCTGGTGGTGGGCACTGCCGCCGGATGCTGCGGCTGAAAAATGGAGCCAGCGCGATCGCCTGTGGAATGTGCTCTCGCTGGTGTTTCTCACCCTCTCCGCTAGCCTAATTTTGAACACCGCTTCTCGCTTTTGGCGCGACGGGCTGGAAACCGCTGGCACCATTGCTGTGGTGACGCAAGCAGTGGTGACACTGATAGCCGGACGCGGCGCATTTACCGATTCTGGCCGCGAAGCCTGGGAACAATTTCTGCGCGATCGCGGTGTGCCAGCCTACCAGTGGCAGGAGTGGAGCTGCGCCGCTTCAGGGGCGGTGTTTGTCGGTGTGGCGGCCATTCACGGTTCGCTGCCCTGGGTGGCTATTGGGTACAACCACTGGGGCGTCGAACACTACAGGGCGGGTCGTCTCAGTAGTGCCCTCAATGACTACCAAACCGCGATCGCCCTACGCCCCGACTATGAAGCGGCTCATTACCACCTGGGGCTACTTTACGAAGACCTGCTACAAACCGAGGATGCGATCGCCCAATATCAGTTTGTGGTGCAGAGCAGCCCAGCGGAAGTTGATGACAAAGTGATTTGGCTGAAGGCGATTAACAATCTAGGCCGTCTTTATATTCTGCAAGCAGACCCTCAGGCCGCGATTTTGCCTTTGCTACGCGGAATTGAGCAAATCACCGCTGATGTCACCACTGACGCTGATCTAGCAGAGGTCAACTATACTCTGCTTAAGAACTTGGGCTGGGCCAGGTTAGAACAGAAACGCTATAGCGAAGCCCAGGATAGCTTAAATGACGCAATTGCCTTGGATACAGCGGTGTTGCAGCCATTGACGCAGACTCCTGGCGATCGCGCGGCGGCTCACTGCTTACTGGCTCAAGTTTTAGACGCCGCTCCCTACGCTTCAACTGCAGAAGCGGATACGGCTTGGGAGACTTGTTTTCGATTTGCTAACCCGGCTAATCCTGATGAAGATGCCTGGATTGGCCTGTACGAAACCCGTCAACCAGAACCCCAGGAAACTGAAGATGCAACGACTCCTTAAACGCGCTCTTTCTCTTTTGTTCATAGCGTTCACTTTGTTTGCATTCATCAACCTCAGCCAGCCAGCGATCGCCGCCACCCGTGCAGAAATTGTCGAAATTAAGGGGGGTAGCGTGGCTGTCAAGCGAGTGGGGCAAGACGCACCGCTCCCTGGCACGCCGGGTATGAGGCTAGAGTTTGGCGATATCGTTGAGCCGACGTCAGGAGCAAATTTCAGCGTGCGCTGTCAGTCAAATAGCAGTCCGCGTACCTTTTCTAACCGACGTTCGTTGAGGCAAATGTGTCCGTCTTTTCAGTCAGACACAGGTCCCTTGGATGAAATAAGAGACCTTTTAATCAAATAACGAACCGCAATGAGTGAGCGCTTTTTAGATTAATTTGCCTACGTTGATTGGCCTGTGGTGTTTCTAATCCGTAAGTCTAGATTGAACCTGACATTACTGCACCCGCTATTTATCTCCACCATACTGCTGGCTGTTTCGAGCCTGCTTCAATCGGCGATCGCGGCTGAGCCAGAAATTGTTGAGATTCAGGGCGGCAATGTGTTTGTGCAGCAAACCGGGCAGTCTGGCTATCGCATTGGTTTTCGTGGGCTAGAACTGCGCTCAGGTGATGTGGTGCTGCCAGGACCCAGAACGCGGGTGACAGTGCGCTGCCGTCCCCAGGCCAATCCTCGCCCTGTTCCCCGTCGCCTAGCGTTGAGCCAAATCTGTCCAGACCTTGTCCGCTCTACCGATTCCCGTAATGATGCAGATTTTCTCGCGCTGCTAGCGGGAGACTTTCCCTACGTAACCCAGCTTCTGCCTGAAACGTCAACGCTGCGCTGGCCTGCCCTCCCTGGAGAGACGGTTTACCAGGTGCAGCTTTTGGCGCTTGAACCCCTGCAGCCAGCCAGCGACGATCCCTTTGAGATTTTGCCGCCAGCACTGGTGGAAACCTTGCTGTGGGAAATGGAGACAACAGAAACCGCGATCGCCTATAGCGGCTCTGCCCTCAGCCCCAACGGCAGATATACCTTGCGCGTGAGCAGGGCTGAAACAATCTATGAGCTACCGCTACAGCCGTTAGCGGCGGCACCGCTAGCAAGGGTGCAAACCACCGTTGCTGATCTCAACGCCCAGACCGTCACCGAGATAGAACAGGCGTTGGCGCTGGGCTATCTCTATGAGGAGGTGGGGTTGTACTGGCAGGCGATCGCGGTGCTAGAACCGCTGAGCGATCGAGCCGAGCTGGGCGCTACCGAACACCAGCTTTTAGCCAATTGCTATTTGCGCACGGCAGCTTATCAGGCAGCGGCGCAGCACTATGAAACTGCGATCGCTTTAGCGGTTCAAACGGGCGATACGCTAACACAAGCAGCAGCTTATGTCGGACTGGCGAAAGCAGCCGCGGCAACCCAAGACCGGGGTTTGGCGGCGCAGTATTTGCGGCGATCGCTGGTGTACTATCGGCTGCTGCAAGATACAGAGTGGATTCGCACGATCGAGACCCAGTGGCTAACGGCGGTGGCCCCGCCCCTTAACGGGCAATAGTTTGTAATCTTCCCCTGATTTGCTTGAAGGCTTGCTTAAACTGGGTTTAGGTTTTTGGTTGCCGTAATCTGCTGCCAAGGTATCGCTGCTGCCACCCAGGTTCAAGCCACTCAAATAGCTGAAAGCCTTTGACAGCAAAGCTTTTCTTTTGCCCTCTGCCTTTAGCTATCGTGCCCGATTAGCCCCGACCAGCCTTGAGGAAAGCGCTTTATGACCGATTTATCGACACGCTTAGCGCTGGTGCTGTTTGCGCCGATCGCCCTGGGGGTTTCGCTTCTGCTTAAACCTGGATTGCCCCTGGCACTGCCCATTGCCCAAGCTCAAACGGCAGATCCTTTAGCAGAAGCCAACCGTTTGTTTCAGCAAGCCCAACAAGCAACGCAGGTGCAGGAAATTCAGACCGCCTTAGAGTTGTGGCGGCAGGCGCTAGCGCTATACCAGCAAGCAGGCGATCGCAATGGCGAGCTACAAACTCTGTATTGGCTAGGGCAAACCTACTTAAACATTGGTCAGTATCAGCAAGGGGCACGCTTTACCGCAGCCGCACTGGCTTTACCTGAATCAGCGCTAGATCTAGAGCTAGAAGTGATTTTGCTGATGTCGCTGGGCTTTGAATATAGCTATCTCAATCGCTTCGAAGCTGCTGTTGCCCAGTTTGAACAGCGGATTGCCGATGCCCAAACGGCAGGCGATCGCCGACGAGAAATGGGGCTTTGGCAGGCATTAGCCCATAGCTACTTTACCTACGGCAACCCTGAGCAGGCGATCGCAGCTATGCAACAACAACTGGCGATCGCAGATGAACTTGGAGACTGGCAAGCGCAAGCAGAGGCGCTGTCGGGGCTGTTTAGCTTTTATACCCCTTTCTTGCCCGCTGACCAGCGCCAAGCTTTTTCGCAACGGGCTAACAATCCGCCTGCTGCATTACTCCAAACCGCCCAGGCCAACTTTGCCAACCCAGAAGAGGTCTGGCCGCAGTGGATTGCCTGGTATCGAGCCATTGTTACTGAAGCGGCGCAACTAGTTGATCTCAGTGCCATTGAGTCACAACCCTCTGTTTGGCGACCCGATAGCGGGTTGGGGACAGAATCACTCAGTACTGTTTTAGGTGCGATTGACGAATTTCAGCAACAGGTGGGCGCCACCGGAAATGAGCCGATGTTTTTATATCAGGCTATGCCGCTCTATCTAGCTGCCAGTCGCTATGAAGAAGTGATTCAGGCGGGTGAGCAATTTTTAGCGGCGATCGCTGCCGATCCTGACTCCTCTTATGTTGCCAACGGCAGCCCCCTCACCCCTTTAGCCGCCGAAGCCTTTGGACTGCGTTTTTTGTCTGAAGCGCACTATGCCCTGGGCAATCAGGCTGAAGCTATCCAGTTTGCTCAGCAAGCCCGCGATCGCCTTAGTCAGCTTGGCGCTACCCTTCCCCCCAATCAGGTCGCTACCCTTCCTGGCTCTATTGAATTAACCCATCGCGCTTTTCAAGCCGCTCTCGTCGTAACCACCCGTTCGCAAACCCTGGCTCAGCTAGCAGCCGACCCAGCCAGAGAAGCCTATGCCCTTTATATGAAGGGAGTTGCTTATAGCGGGTTAGAAGATCACAGACAAGCGGCTGATGCTTACGAACGCGCCCTTAGCCTTGCCCAGGCAGTCGGAGACTTGCCGTTAGCCAATATGCTGTTAGGGCCGCTGGTCAATACTTATTTAACGCTCGGCCAGTACCCCGAAGCGTTGACGGCTGCCCGACAACTGCTCAGCGTCATTGATCAGTTAAATCAAAACAATGCCTGGGATGCGCAGGCTCAAGCCTCTACCTGTTTGGCTTGCTTGGGTACGGTGTACTTATCGCTGGGGCATTACCAGCAGGCTGAAGCGCTTTATCAACAGGCGATCGCCCAAAGTGGCGACAATCAACTGGTGCAATCTCAAGCGCTGGCGGCGCTGGCAGAGGTTTATCTCAAACAGCAACAGTATGAACAGGCGATCGCCACTTACCAAGCAGCTCTCAATTTGGCCTATAGCTATCCGCTGCCGCAGGCGCTAACCGGGCTGAGTAAAGCGTACCTGGCTCAAGCCCAACCGGATCGAGCGCTGGAGTTTGCCGAAGAAGCCCTGCTCAGCGCCCAGCGCACGAATAGCCAGTGGACGGTGGGCACTGTGCTGATTTATTTGGGCGATGCGCTACTGGCTCTCGATCGAGCTGACGAAGCCAGTCATGCCTACCAGCAAGCGCTGGCCATTGCCCAGGCCGTTTCAGCCAGAGAGCTAGAAGCCGATGCCCTGAGTAAACTGGGGCAGCTTTTGCTAACTCAGCAGCAGCCGGAACTGGCGATCGCCTTTTATAAACAGGCCGTTAATGGGCGCGAAGCCATTCGCCAGGAAGTTCAGCTACTCGACCCGGCGCTACAGCGTAGCTATACCGACGCGATCGCCCCTACCTACCGCGAACTGGCTGACCTGCTTTTGCAACAAGACCGCATCTTGGAAGCGCAGCAGGTGCTAGAGCTGCTGAAAGTGCAGGAAATTGACGACTATCTGCGTACTGTACGCGGCAACGCCACCACGGCTCAGGGGCTAGAAGCCTTGCCCCCCGAACAAGAGCTACTGGCGCTCTACAACGCTCAACTGGCAGAAGTGGTGCAGTTGGGTCGAGAACTAGAGGCGATCCAAAAAATTGAACCGGGCGATCGCACCCCCGCCCAAGAACAACGACGGCAGGAAATTGAAGCCGCTCAGCGTCAACTAACGCAAACATTTTTAGCCTTTATCCGCACGCCAGCGGTGGTTACTTTAGTAGACGAACTGCGGCGAGTAGAAGGGGGCGAAAACCTAGAGCCGCGCCTTTTGCGCAGTTTGCAAGACAATTTGCAACAGCTTGACCCAAAGGCGGTACTGCTCTATCCGCTGGTGCTAGACGATCGCTTGGAACTAATTCTGGTGACCCCCTATGCCCCCCCTATCCGTCGTCCGGTGCCTGTCAGCCGCAGTGAGCTAAACCGGGTGATTACTGAGTTTCGCAGCGCTTTAGAAAATCGTCAGGCCAGCGTCACCGACTCGGCGCAGCAGCTTTACGACTGGCTGATTCGCCCTTTAGAAACAGCGCTGCAAGCCGCCCAAGCCGAAACCATTATCTACGCCCCCGATAGCACTCTGCGCTACATTCCCTTAGCAGCGCTCTACGACGGCGATCGCTGGCTAGTGGAAAACTACCGCATTAACAACATTACAGCTCTTAGCCTGACGGATTTTAATACTCCCCCTCAAACCCCTAGCGTTTTAGCGGGGGCGTTTTCTCAGGGGAACTACCAGTTTCAGGTGGGCGATCGCACGTTTAGCTTTGCCGGGTTGCCCTATGCGGGGCGAGAGGTAGAAACGCTGGTGGCCACCGTGCCTGGGACGCAGTCGCTTTTTGACGATGACTTTAGCCGTCAGGCGGTAGAAAACCAGATGAGTGATTATTCCATTTTGCATCTGGCTACCCATGCGGCTTTTGTCACTGGCCAGCCAGACGAGTCGTTTATTGTCTTTGGCAATGGCGATCGCGCTACGTTTCGCGATGTAGAACTGTGGAATTTGAGCCATGCAGATTTGGTGGTGCTGAGTGCTTGCGAAACGGCGGTGGGGGGAAATGGCAGTGAGATTTTAGGCTTTGGCTATTTGATGCAGCAGGCGGGGGCAAGGGCGGCGATCGCCTCGCTGTGGCAGGTGAGCGATGGCGGCACGCAGGTATTAATGAATGCTTTTTACACAGCGCTTAGCAGGAGTGATTTGTCTAAGGCTGAAGCCTTGCAGCAGGCGCAGGTCGCGATGATTGCAGGGGATGAAGCTATGCTTGGTTTGCAACGGGCTGGCATTGATCTTCGCCTTCAGGATGGCAGTACGCCACAAGAAGCCTACGGCCAACTGAGTCATCCTTATTATTGGGCACCGTTTATTCTAATTGGCAATGGGCTTTAGGGCGATCGCAGTCACGCTAAACTGGGGCTATTCTGGCTGTTCTTAGGGTTTACCCATGTCTCTTGCCAAAGGTTTTGAGCGATCGCCCTAAACTGTAGAGGCGGGTTTGGTAGACCTTTAATCGCCATGACAGCGAAATCGCGCTCAAAACCCGCCCCTAGCCGCCAATTTATCTAGTCAATCAACACTTGCTTAGTGACGATGGCAAACCATTCGTTGGGGCGGCCTGTGGGCATGGGGTCGCTCCAGTCGTTGGGTTCGGCGTAGCCTTGTTTGTGCTGGATTTTGATCGTTAGGGTGACGGCTTCGAGGGTGCCGAAGATGAGATGACGAATGCGATCGCGGCGAGGACTAGTGCTATGGGAAACGGTGGACGCTTGGGCGTCCGGTTCAGCGGGAAATTGAAACATCGATTCGGTTCTCCTTTGGGTTTAAGTAGAGCCGCTGCCACTTCCCTTTTGAGGGGAGGCTGGCAGGGATCTGGAGGAAAACAGAATCGAAAACCCTAGCCTCCCCGGATGTGGGTGCCAATCGGGGCGACTAGGGCTTACCATAAGCTCAGTCTCCAGACTGCCGATTCCAGCTCTGGGGATTAGGTGCCTGTGGGTGGTGCTAACACCTTCAGGTACCGCTAAGGTTTTCGAGTTCTGCGGCAATTGGCTATCACGCAT
This sequence comes from Almyronema sp., assembly GCF_052168255.1. NCBI lineage: Bacteria > Bacillati > Cyanobacteriota > Cyanophyceae > Nodosilineales > Nodosilineaceae > Almyronema > Almyronema sp. The sequence goes on from NZ_JBQLZL010000030.1 coordinate 22,991, forward strand.
GACAGCTTAATGATTGAGCATAGGGGGTAAATGCCCTGGGGTCAACTGTGGGTTTTTAGCGATCGCATAGCTTCTACAGCGTACCGCTTTAAACCTGCTACCAGCTTGGGCGTCGATAGCCTATGAAAGCTACTGTTTTTTATTTTTGCCCAGCGATCGCCAGGGTTGAAATTTGTCTAGCGAAAATTTAGAAACCACGACTGCATTAATGCCTTTTTAGATTGCTCACCCTGGGTAATCCTTCAGCCTAAATGGCTATGGCTGAGTTTTTGTCATAAAGTGTTTTTTCCAGAAAAAACGGATGCCATTTTTTTAGATGAAAAGAAATTAACAGCAAAATTAACCTTTGCCAAAGACAACAGATTTTTTCCAACAAATGCTGATAAAAAATTCGAGTTTTAACAATTTATGAGTTTACCATGAGAGGCTGATGAGCCTAAGCTAAGTATTTGCTAAGAAGTTTTTTATAAAACTCTAAATCACCTTAAAGACTATAAATTTAGCAACAGATTTTAATACTTAAATTGCCGTAAGCGGCTGATTAAAATCTTCTTGTTTGCCTTCAGCCTTGTACTTGCAGCGATAGCTTTGACCACTTGCGATTTTTTCAGGCATACCAGATAAAACTCGATGTTTAGAATAAACCTGTAATCATTTGGCAGGAGTATTCTTATGACTGACAAAACTAATCCAGACGCTGTACCTGACGAGCAGCTAGAAGATGTCAGCGGCGGCACTAACTTCGACCAACTGCGTCGAGAAAATCTAGACAAAAGTGCAGTCGATTTTGACCAACTGCGTCGGGAAAACTTGGACAAAGACGCGGTTTCCGATGCTGATTTAGAAGGTATTTCTGGGGGCGTCAACTTTGACCAACTGCGTCGAGAAAACTTGGATAAAGGCGCGGTTGATTTTGACCAACTGCGTCAGGAAAACTTGGATAAAGACTAATTTTTAGTCGTCCACAAAATCATTCAAAAGCTATAGGCTCTCTGATTCAAGAGAGCCTATTTTTTCACAGTTTTGCTAAAGCACTCCCCCAATATCCGCTGGCAGCAAAGCTCTTTTTTTGCCTTTTGCCCTTACCCTTCTGCCTTAAGCTATCTATATTTAGGCAGAGAGATATTGCGAGAAAAACTTGCTGTAGAGTCTACAACTGATGGTAGCCATATTACCTTCAAGCTTAATTAGCCCAATGCTTTCTAGTCGATAAGCCGTCATTGGGGGTAGCTCTACAGAACCCTCAGACGCAATGACGGTTAACAAAGCTGACTGAAGATCTTGATAGGGATGAATGGCTGCTAGTAAGTGGCGTAGATGATCGCTGTAGATGCCTGATTGAGTATGGCCGTTGGCAATTAACTCATCAACATCTGCACTTTGCTGGCTGAGGTGATACAAAGCCAATCTCACTAAGCCAGGGCGACAGCTAATAACCTCAAGCAGAGGCATGAGTTTGTTAATGCCATTCACCCCTAAAAGATTTCGCAAGCCATGTCGTTCAACTAAGTCTTGAATTTGAGGAATAGAAAACTCTGGCAGAGGAATGGATAATCCGACATTAAAGGGAGATTGTTTAATTTGCAGCGGTACATAAATGTCGGTAGCGTGGGAAAGAATCCAGCGAACTTTGCGCCATTCCTCAATTTCTTTGGCATCTTCATACCACGATCGCAGCAGTGGCAAAAATTCAGCAGAAATTTGCGAGAACTGAAAAAGTTCGTTGACTTCGTCGAGGGCGATCGCAATCGGTTTTTGAATTTGCTTTAGCAAATATTCTTCTAAATAAAGGGTGCAGCTCACCTTACTGCCAATATCTGTATTCCAGTATTCGTCAAGCTTAGATTCAATTCCTAGCTGATAGCTGATATTGGCACAAAACCAGCGTAAAAAACGGTCTAAGTCTTGTAGCGTAGCTTGATCAACCCGGTGCAGACTCAGGGGAACGACTTCAATATCGTGGGTTTTGGCGTGGTGCAGAATCCGCCTGAGCAGTGAGGTTTTACCCATTTGGCGGGGGCCTTTGAGTCGGATGAGGCTGCCGGGTTTGAGCACCTCCGCAAAGGTTCTAGCTTCAATGGGAGGACGTTCAATATAGAGGCGAGAGTTGAGCGGCACCGGGCCATTGGGAAATTCCAGTGCAGCGCTTTCTACAGAAGCGTATTTTGTCGCCAAGTCAGACTGAACCGTCGTCCGTTGAGCTGCTGTAGCCGTTTGACTACGGGCATAACGGCTCAACACAGCCTTGACGTTACTTTTGGTCACCTTCTCTCGCAGGGCTTCTGACAGCAGTTGCCAAAGACGAAAGCCAATATCGCGGATGTAGCTGTGCTCGTAGTTGTACTCATCGGCAATTTCGGCATAGGTTTTGTCTTCCCAGACCTGGCAAAAGACCGTTTCTTGCAGGTTGCTAAGGGTAACCGGCAAGAGTTGGTCGAGCAAAGCTAGGGCATCTTGCGCGAACATCTCCCCTTCCTTTTCCTGTATAAAGCCATCGTAGAAGATTGAAAGCCGCCTACCGCTTGCCAAGTGTAGATTGCCAGCAATTTCCAACAAGGCCGCAGGGAGGCGGCTACGCTTTCGGGGACTGTAAGGAGGAGAGGCATTTTCGGACTGCTGAAATCTTGTTGCGGATGGCGGCTATTCACAGCGCGGTAGCGGTAGCCAGCAGCGGTGTCACCCTTCAATGGCTGCAAGCCGCTGATAGAAGCGCTTTGTTTTTGCCTTTAGCTGGATTAACAGGACGTTAGTTCTAAAAAACGCATGATTCAGGCCACTAGCTAAAGAGCTGTCTCAGCCAGCTTTTGAGGGCTTGAACGAGATTCCTTGGGCGCTTTTTCCACTGCTGTTGGAGGGTATCATACATCGCTTGCAAGGCTTGATAAAGCTGATAATTTTCAATGGCTGAGGCCGCTCGTTCGGCAAAAATTTCGGCAAGCCGCACTTCTTCTTCGTCGAATTTTCGGGGGGTTGAATGGAACGAGCAAATAGTACCCACCATTTCTCCGGTAGATAGTCTGAGCGGTACGCCTAAGTAAGAGCGATAGTCTTCTGGGGGTTCGCCGTATTCTTTGCAGGTGGCCGTATCTTCAACCACAAGGGGACACCCGTTTTGAAACACGTATCCGGTTACGGTCATGTGCAGGTTATACGTTTGGCTAGCCTTTTCGCCGATGTCGAAACTGCTGGCGAGAATGCGTTCTTCATTGCCTCGGCACAGCGTAACCACCGACCAATCAACCGTAATTAGTTCGCTGACTGCGATCGCAATTTGCTCTAAGTAAGGTTCTAGCTCTCCGCTGCGGTAGTTCAAAACCGCCAAAATTTCCACAATGCGCCGTTCTCGGTGGCGGCGTTCGCTTAGTTGCGAGGCTGCCAAAAACTGATAATCTAAATCGCTAAGGCTTTTGTCACGGCTCCATTCTTGGGCGGCGAACAAGTCGCGCGATCGCAGTAACTGGGTTTCATCCTGATAGTTTGACTTTACCCAAGCGCTGAGATTAACGGCGTAGGGACGCAGGCTAGCCAGTTGTTGCTGCACCCAGGTATGGCTGAAAATTTCGCTATAGATACGGTTGTGAACGCGCAAACAACCCAAGCGCTGCGTCACAATTCCGGAAAGCAACAAGGGAGAAAGTTCACTGAAGTTTTCCGCCTGCTGGTGGGTCGTCTCTTCATCGGAGAGCAAAATTCGCTGGTATTGGCTCAAGAGCTTGCTAACTTGGGTGGGGTCTTGCAGCAGATAGCGCTGCACCGTGCGTAGGTGCTCTGGCTCATCTTGAATCTGCCAGTGGTCAATAATGTGGGTGCGCACCAACCACTCAACCCAGTTGCCTTCTTCGCCGACGGCAATATCAAGCTTGTTGTTTTCGCTGGCGTTTCCTTCTTGCTGCACTAGGGCACAGAGTTTTTGAGTCAGAAACGGTTGGCCATCTGTCCATTCCAGAATGGCGGTAAGGATGCGGCGCGGTCTTTCTACATAGGCTTCTAAGCCAGGTAGCAGGGGAGCCGCTTCAGCACAGGTAAAGCCAGAAAGGGCGATCGCGGTTCCTACGTTAAACGGGGTTCGCTTGACATCGCTGATTAAGTCACCCGGAGAAGCCACCCCAAAAAGCGCCCAGGTTAAACGTCTGAAATTACCATTTTCAAACCGCTGGTTGTAGCAGTAGCGCACCAGGGCAAAGAAATCATCAACCGGAAACTTGAGGCTCTGCACACTGTCGATTTCGTCAATGAAGATAAAGATATTTTCGTTGGGAAACTGCTCTAGAATCAGCTCTTCGAGGAAGTTTCCCAACTTTTGCACAGGCGAAAGATTGCCCTGCTCCATCCACCAAAGGGATAAATCGATCTGACGGTACAGTCGCAGACTCCGCAACAAGTCAAAAGCGATGCCCTGATACCACTGATTTGCGGTGATGTTTTCACTGCCGATACGGGTCATATCCACTGAGGCGCAGTGCCCCTGACTGGCTCTATGGATGCGATGGCGCGTCCGCAGCCGCAAACTCGATTTACCCATCTGGCGACTGGTGAGGACGTAGCAGAGTTCTCCTCGCAGCAGCGCTTCGTAAAGGTGGTGATCAGACTGGCGTTCGATATAGGTGGGGTTGTCTACGGCAAGGCTGCCGCCAACCTGGTAGTCAAACATTGCAGGCCGCCATCCAGAAAACTAACTCAATCCTAAAGGAACTGCTCTGATATGGGTGATTAATATAGCGAAAGGCCGCGAAAGGCAGAAGGTTAAAGGCAGAAAGCAGATGAAAGGCTTTCTGTCAGAGGCTTTCGGTAGTTTTAGTGCCTCAACCCTAGGGGCTACAGCTATATGAGTAATTGAAGTTAAAGCGTTAGGCAAAGCAGCCGTCAAAATCAAAGCCATAAGACGCTTCTTGGCGATTTTACCCAGCCGCGATCGCCGCTGGTTAGCTCGTTCAATACAAAACCGCTAACCAGCCAGCCCCGCCAGCTGCTACTCCAGAAATCAAAAGACCCCAAAAAAGCCACCAAGCCGCGATCGCCATTTGCCGCCGCGCCGCTTCAGTTTGCGCCTGAATTTCTTGCTGCAATGCGATCGCCTGGTTTTGCAGTGTTTGCTGGGCGGCGCTCAGTTGTGTTACCAGTTGTTGCCGCGCGGCGTCTAAGGGGTTTGTGCCAGCCACCTCCGTATTGATCCACTGGTTCAGCCTTTGAGACAGCGCTGCCGTTCGTTGGCTTAGCTCCGCCGTCCAATCTTGGGCGTGTTGCTGTAGGCTTTGCCCAGTATCCGATAGCCAGGTTAAAATCTGCTGCTGTTCGTCGGGGTCAAGGTCAGGGCGCTGCGCCAAAGCCTGCTGCCAAAAAGACTGATCGAACTGTTGCCAATCGCTCAGTTCAGTCGGTAGCGTCTGAGCCATTGTCTGAAACAAATGGCTGAGGTCTTGGCCTATCTGGCTGGGGGTGAGTTTGGCCTGAGCCTGATAGCGCCAATAGTGAATCAGCTTTGCGGTTAATTGCTCCGTGGCCGTTTGGGTAGTATGGCTGACTCGTTTAGCCCAGCGGCGGGGGCGTTTCAGCGCTTGGTGGTAAATTTGAGGTAGCCAGCGTTCTAGCTGAGCCTTGAGCGTTTGCGGCAGATTTAGCTGCTTTAGTAAATCAGGTATATCTAGCTCAGCCCCTGCTGATAGCTGCTCGCTCAAGTGGTGCAGTATTTGGGCTTGAACGTCGGCTAGCGACATTGCCGACCAGTCCACGGTATTTAAGTAGTCGGCTAGCGGTTGGGTCAGGCTTTTAGCTTCAGCAAGGGCGGTTTCTGGTAGATCAGCTTGCCAACTTTGCCGTAGGGCGTCTGTCAGTTGGGTTTGCAAAGCCGCCGTCATCCCCTGGCGGCGGGCGATCGCCTGCTCAATTTCACCCCAATCTAGCGCATTGGCCGCTAGCGGTAGCGCTCCTGCAATCGTTGAAAGCTGAGGGTCGTCCAGCAGCGATCGCAGTTTTTCAGCGACCGCGGTGGCACTGAGCTTGTCTAAGTGGGTATAGCGAAAATAGGCTATTAGCTTGTCCTGTAACATCGCGATCGCCGTAGCGGCTTCAGCTTGCTGCTTTTGCACATGAGCTAGCAAGCGATCGCAACTGGTCTGCCAAACGCTGGTCAAACGGCTCTGCTGCGCCTGCGACAAATCGCGGTGTGATTCAAAAGCCTGGGTTAAAGGCGTACTGTCAAGCTCAGCCAGCAATTGGCTAACCTGTTCTAGCGGCAGTTGAGCCTGATCGACAAAATCTTGCAGCCAGCTACGCAAATCATCAGCGTCAAACTGATCGAGCGGCAGTTGGCGCAGTTGCTGGGTTAAGCGCTGCCGCCAGTCAGCAGCGGTAGCGGCTGCGGCCTGCATTTGCACGCTGGTTTGCACAGCGGTCTGAATAGCGGCCAGTTGGTCGGCAATTTTGCTCACTTTAGCGGCGCTTAGATCTGAGCGCTGCTGTAGCCAGTCAACAAAGTCGCTCCGCCCCAGCGTTTGCAACTGAGCCAAGACCTGGTGGGGGGCGGCCTCGCGATCGTATAGACGCTCTGCAAATTCTGTCTCTAATATCTCTGGCTGCAAAGACCAAGCAGGGGCTTGTGAGACATATTCTTCGGCATCGAGTCGGATAATACTAAACGCAGAGTCGGCTTCACTGCCTAACCTCTGGAAATTTTGCCACAGCGTTTCAATGTCCCAATCTGATAAATCCAGGCGATTGAGTGCCGCCCGCAGCAGTTGTCGCCAGTCGGGTAAATCTGCCAGTAAGCCAGCGCTCGACTCAGTTGGCGATGGCGGCGAAGATGGCAGATGATCGACAACGGTCGCCGCCGCCTCATCAGATAGCTCAATTTGCTCACGGATATCGCTGAGCAACTGCTGCCGCTGCTCGGCTAAAAGCTGCGGTAGCTGCTGCTGAATTTGCGGTATTTTCGCTACTTCAGCCGCGATCGCCTTAAGGGCTTCTGGTGAAGTTGAAGCCGTTTGAGCCGCAGAAGAGGGTTTCGCCTGCCCAATGGCACCCCAGAGCTGGCGTATGCCTCTAGCAGCTAGGCCAAAAACCGAGTTGGCTAAATTGAAAAGCGTGGTCGAACTCAACCAGGTAAGCAGCAGCAGGTAAGTGGCCCACAGCAAAACGCCAAAAATCGCCCCCAATCGCGGCTGGGTCATTTGACTCAGTTCCGCCGCTAGCAGGGCAGCCAAAAAAAGAACCGTCGTCAGGCTCAGCGTCACCCCCAAGCCTAGCCAATGGGTCACGGGTGGAGCGGCAGCCGTAGCCTCTTCTGACGGCGACTCTGATGCAGCCGACTCAGCCGCAGGTGTTGAGGGCGTCACCCACCCCCAAACGCTCAGCCCTAGCGCAATCCCTAGGTTTGTCAGCAGTAACTGAAAGGCAAAGGCCATAATCAGCCCTGCCATCAGGGAAAATAACGTCTGCATACCCACCCACCTGTTCAGTCTCACTGTAGACAGCGAGAAAAAGCCTGTCCTCCCACAAAAGATACAAATTGTTCAACCGGAAACAAATTGGAGGACAGCAGAAAAGCTTTGCGGTCAAAAGCGATTAGTGGCTTAACGCTGGTGGCGACAGCGATACTTGCTCACGTTGAGCCGTCAGCTTAACGGGGACTAATACCGATTCTTCAAAAGAAAGGTACAGATGAAAACGACGAAACGGATGTAGAGGCAAGACTGTTCAATTCAAAATCAAAAATCCAAAATCGAGAATTGATATAATGCGGCTGGCTTAAAGGAAAGGGCTGGCTTAGCACTAATTTATAGAGCCAGAAAAGCTGTTGGTTACTGCAACCGCTGCTTTAGCCAGAAATCTAGAAAAGGCAAAGCAATCCGGTAGCCAAACTGAGGCCCATAAATCAGTCCCTTTTGCTCCAAACTGTTGAGGGCACCTTGCAAGCCCCCGCCGCGAGAAAGCTGGTGTTTTTTAATGTAGGCGCTGGCCTGAGGGCTGGGGGTGGGGTCAAGGGCTAAACTTTCTAAAACGCGGCTTTGAGTCGGCGGCAGCAGCAGCAGCAACGCTTCAAAAGTAACCCCCATATCCTGCACCAGCGATAGCATGCTGCCATGAACTTGATGAGCTTGAATCAGCCCAGGTGGCTTGAGGTTACTAATAGCTAAACAGTCGAGCCAAATCCGCTGAGCCAGGGTAACGGCATCTTTAACATGACCTTGCACATAGCTCAAAAACAAATCCAGCGCTGGGCTATCTGGCTCAAACTTAAAACCAGCCGTGGCCATGCTACTGCTAATCCAGGGGCGCAACTCTTCATCTGGCAAAGGGGCTAAGTGGATAATCGGTAATTGACTGGCCCACATCCAGGGTTCGGCCACTGTGGCCACCAGCGCATAGCTCACCCGACTTTGTTGCTGAATCTCGTGACGTAGGTGGCTTTCCCATTTGCCCTGCCGATCCCAAGAGCGGATATGGAGAAAGTTGTGAAAGACAATAACAACCTGACAGTCGAGCCATTCTGCCAAGTATTGGGGCAAAGACAGCAGCCCTACAAACAACGGCCACTCTTTTCCGGTTGCGGCTGGCCACACCAACCGCGCTGGCGAAGACAGGGTTTCGTCTAAGGTGAGGGGTTGGTTGACGCTCCACTGCTGAATTTTAGCTAGCTCGTCTGGCTCCGCAAATAGGGTTGTCAGACCGTCGGCTAAGGTGCGGATGAACTGGCTGGCGTTGTGGCACCGCAGAAAATCGATTTCTAGGCAACGCGAGCTAACCTGCTTAGCCGCACTGCGGATTAAGCTGCGCCGTCCGCTCCCCGGCACCCCAGTAATGACAAAATCACTATCTGCCTGCAAAAGCGTGCAAATCTTGGCTAGCTCAGCTTCGCGGCAAATTAACGACTGAGGAATGAAGGGATTGGCCATCGCTTACAAAGTTTCGCACTATTTTTTAGTGCTATAAATGGGTGTTAAATACTTTTGCATAGTAACACTCTGTTTCTTGAGGGAATGAGCGTCTGTGGTTTCTAACACACACACTGGTGTCAACACCTTGGCTAGCCCGTCCGATCAGTCATGGCATACCCTGAGTCGGCAACAGGCGATGGATCTGCTGCAAAGTGGTCCAGACGGGTTATCTGACGAGGAGGTGAAGCAGCGCTTGCAGCACTATGGAACAAACGAACTGCAAGAAGGGGCTAGCCGCAGCCCCTGGGAAATTTTGTGGGATCAGTTCAAAAACATCATGCTGCTGATGTTGATTGTGGTGGCTTTGGTATCGCTGGGGCTGGATCTTCAGCAGGGCGGATTTCCTAAAGATGCGATCGCCATTTTTGCCATTGTCATTCTCAACGGTTTGCTGGGCTATCTGCAAGAAAGCCGCGCCGAAAAAGCGCTAGCGGCGCTCAAAGGTATGACGACGCCCAAAGTTCAGGTCGTTCGTCAGGGACAGGCGCAAGCGGTAGAGGCCAAGTCTCTGGTGCCCGGTGATCTGGTGCTGCTAGAAGCAGGCGTTCAGGTTCCGGCGGATGGACGGTTGCTAGAAGCTGCCAACCTTCAGATTCGCGAAGCGGCCTTGACCGGGGAGGCAGAAGCCATCGTTAAGCAAGCGGATACAACGCTGGCGGTGGAAGCGGCTTTAGGCGATCGCATCAATCTGGTGTTTCAAGGAACGGAGGTGTTGCAAGGTCGGGGTAGCGTTTTGATTACCCAAACCGGAATGCAGACCGAACTGGGGCGCATTGCTAGCTTGATTCAATCAGTCGAGACCGAACCGACGCCTTTACAGCAGCGCATGGCGCAGTTGGGTAATGTGCTGGTGTCGGGTTCTTTGGTGCTGGTGGGACTCGTCGTTGCCCTGGGGCTGTGGCGGACGGGCGATCTCAGTCTCTTTGACGAGCTGCTAGAAGTTTCTCTCAGTATGGCGGTTGCGGTGGTTCCTGAAGGCTTACCCGCCGTCATTACCGTGACGTTGGCTTTAGGCACCCAGCGCATGGTGCGCCGCCATGCTTTGATTCGTAAGCTGCCTGCCGTAGAGACGCTGGGTTCTGTCACCACAATTTGTTCGGACAAAACGGGCACCTTGACCCAAAACAAAATGGTTGTGCAAACGGTGCAAACCCTGGATGCCCATTATCAGGTGACCGGAGAAGGGTATGCGCCTTTAGGAAATCTCTTAGAAAACGGACAGCCCCTATCCCCTGAAACGGCTCCGACGCTCACGGCGTTGTTACTGGCCTGTGCCCTTTGCAACGATGCCAAGCTTAACCACGAAGGGAGTTTGTGGACAGTGTTAGGCGATCCGACTGAAGGGGCGCTACTGGCGCTGGCTGGCAAAGGTGGCTTTACGGCAGATCGGCTGCGTCAGTGCGATCGCTTGGCCGAAATTCCCTTTACCTCAGAGCGCAAACGGATGAGTGTCGTCGTTCAGATGGAAACAGCCGACTGGCTGCCGTCTTTGCCCACGCGCTTAGTGCTGCTGACTAAAGGCTCACCTGAACTGGTTTTAGAGCGGTGTCAGGCGGTGCAAAGAAAGACAGGCATAGAACCGCTTAATCCGGCCTGGGTAGAAACAATACTGGCTCAAAACAACGCCCTGGCCGCTGCCGGATTGCGGGTACTGGGTTTGGCCATGAAACCGTTGCCAACCTTTACGGCTGAAAACTTAGAAGCTGCCGAGCAAGATTTGGTTTGGCTGGGTTTAGTGGGTATGCTAGATGCCCCTAGACCGGAGGTACTGCCTGCGGTCATGGCCTGTCGCCAAGCTGGTATTCGTCCGGTGATGATTACAGGCGATCATCCCTTAACTGCCCTGGCGATCGCTGAAAAACTGGGTATTTCCCAACCCGGCGACACCCTGCTCAGCGGTCGCGACCTCAACCACTACACCCCCGCCGACCTAGCCAAAGCCGTCAACCACGTCAGCGTCTATGCCCGTGTAGCGCCAGAACACAAACTCCGCATTGTGCAAGCTCTGCAAAAACAAGGCGCATTCGTCGCCATGACGGGCGATGGCGTCAACGATGCCCCCGCCTTAAAACAAGCCGACATCGGCATTGCGATGGGCATCACGGGGACAGACGTCAGCAAAGAAGCCAGCGACATGGTGTTGTTAGACGACAATTTCACCACCATTGTGGCTGCGACCGAAGAAGGTCGAGTCGTATACGACAATATTCGCCGCTTTATCAAATACATTTTGGGCAGCAATATTGGCGAAGTTTTGACAATCGCCGCCGCGCCGCTGATGGGGTTAGGAGGCGTCCCGCTATCACCGCTGCAAATTCTCTGGATGAATCTGGTTACTGATGGCGTCCCCGCTTTGGCTTTGGCGATGGAACCTGCCGAACCCAACGTCATGCAGCGCCCGCCCCACGACCCCAGAGAAAGTATTTTTGCCCGAGGGCTAGGTGCTTATATGGTGCGGGTGGGGCTGTTGCTGGCAATTTTAACCATTGGCCTGATGAGCTGGGCTTATCAGCATACCCACGCGGCAGGTTACAGCGGCGACGAGAACACCTGGAAAACGATGGTGTTTACAACCTTGTGTTTAGCTCAGATGGGGCATGCCCTGGCTGCCCGCTCGGATACTCGCCTGACGGTGCAGCTCAATCCTTTTTCTAATCTCTATATCTGGGGGGCTGTGTTGCTGACCACGGGCTTGCAGGTGTTGTTGATTTATGTGCCTGTGTTTCAGCAGTTTTTTGGTCTGTATGCCTTGTCGGGGCTAGAGCTGGCAATTTGTTTTGGCTTTAGTGCCTTGCTTTTTGTTTGGTTAGAAGTTGAAAAGCTGTTTATTGGCTGGTTTTTCAAAGCCAAGCCGCCAGCGATCGCCTCAGCTAGCCAAGGCCGTTTGTCCAAACCAGATTGATGTTGGTAAAAACCTACGCAAGTGTTGACTTTTTATGCCCTCTCAGCCCTCTCGATCTAAGTTTTCTCAAGAAATTAAAGCCTTGCTAGCGCGGTTGGCTGATCAACCGTTGACGCTAGCAGATGTGTTGAGCGAAACTGCCGAACGGGGGTTTAGCCTGGTGATTGGTTTGCTGGTTTTGCCCTTTCTGCTGCCAATGCCACCGGGTTTAACCACTATTTTGGGTTCAGCCTGTCTGCTGCTGTCTTTGCAAATGGCGCTGGGACGGCGATCGCCTTGGTTACCTCAGCGAGTCGCTCAATTCCAGTTTCCGCCAAAGCTAGCCCAGCAAACGCTCAATCACCTGGGGCGACTGACGCGCTTAACAGAGCGCTTTGTCTACAGGCGCTTTGCCAAGCTCACCCAGCAGGCTTATATCTGGCAAATTAACGGCGTCTGTATTAGTTGGCTCACCGTGTTGCTGATGAGTCCTATCCCCATGACCAACCCCCTGCCCACGGTAGGCATTCTTATTTTTGTCGTTGCCACGCTAGAAGCAGATGGCTTGATGATGTGTGTGGGCTACGCCATGACCGGATTGATCACCAGCTTATTTGGCGGGTTAATCTACGGTCTATGGCGATCGCCCGAACTAATTCAGCGCTGGTGGCCTTTAAGCCCGTGACGGCTCAACTAGGATGGCAAACGGGGCGTTTTCTGGTAAAGGATCAGCCATCCCCCTGCAGCCACCACCAGCAAAGCGAAGCTAGCACTGGGTTCAGGAATGGTTTCACCCGCCAGCCGGGGGGTGCTAGCCGGGGGTTGCCGAAAACCTGTGCCCTGCTCAAACGCATAGGTTAGCTTCAGCAGCGTTGGTTCGTCATAGGCTCGTCCCAAAAACTCTAACCCCACTGGCAAGCCCTCAGCCGTAAACCCAGCCGGGACGGTAATTGCTGGAAACCCGGAAAACGGACTGAGGCGATTACCCGCTCCTGAAGCCAACCCTTGACCCAAAATATTGGGGGGGCTAGCTACGCTGGGGTAAATCAGCGCATCTAAGCCGGTGAGGGCGGTCAGCAATGCAGATTGAGTTAAAGCAGGCCGCTCAGTAATAATCTGCAAATAGTCGGGATCGGTTTCGGGTGCAGGTCGATTGTTACGAGAGATATAGGCACCTGCAAAGTCTTCTAAGAAAAGACCGCTCTCGATAATATCTTCTAAGGTTCTCACCCCCGAAGGCGGGGTCGGTCTGGCCGCTAGATAGTTGTTGAGATCTCGCTTAAACTCAAACGAACTCAGACTGGGAAAAGAGAGAATTTCTGCCAGGTTAGGGATAGTCACTTCTTCGACGTCTGCACCTAAGGCCACTAAAGCGGCGATCGCTTCGTTAATCACCGCCGTTGTCTTAGCGCTTTCAGGATTAGAGTCTAAGCCAAATAGCTCCCGGACAACGCCAATTTTGGCTCCTTGCAAGCCGTTAGCATCCAAAAAAGCCGTATAGTCTGCGGGAATTTGACCGATACTGCCTGCCGTCGCCGGATCATCGGGATCAAAGCCCACTGTGGCATTGAGAGCTAAAGCCGCGTCTTTAACCGTGCGCGTCATTGGCCCACCGACATCCTGCGTCAGCGCCAGCGGCACAATTCCAGAACGGCTAGACAAGCCAATCGTAGGTCGTACGCCCACTAAGCTATTAAAAGAGGAGGGCACCCGAATAGATCCGCCAGTATCGGTGCCAAACCCCAAGACGCCAAAATTAGCCGCGATCGCTGCCCCCGTACCGCCGCTAGAACCCCCCGCATTGCGAATCGTATCGTAGGGATTGACGGTTGTGCCCCCCAGCGAACTGGTACTGGTAAACGAAAAGGCAAATTCAGACAGGTTCGCTTTAGCCAAAATCAGCGCCCCCGCCTGCCGCAGGCGAGCCACCTGAAAAGCATCTTCCCCGGTAAAGAAACCTTCTAGCGCCAACGCCCCTGCCGTCGTTGGCATATCCACGGTGTCATAGTTGTCTTTTAGCACCACGGGGACACAGTGCAAATCGCCCACAGGCCCAGCGGCGGCATAAGCCGCATCTAGCTCAGCCGCAAGGCTGAGGGCATTGGGATTGGTGGTGATAATGGCATTAAGGGCAGGGCCTTGATCGTCATAGGCGTCAATTCGGTTCAAATACAGTTGAGTAATCTCTGTACAGGTGACCGCCCCAGAACTCAACCCCGCCTGAATGCTGTCAACCGTCGCTTCTTGCAGGTTAAAGCTAGCAGCGAGGGCAGCGTCAGCCAGACACAGCAAAGCAGCCACAGGTACAGAAGTCCAATAAGCAACCGTTTGAGCAAACTTGAGCATAATCGACGAGAAACCCCAGAAAGTGAATAAATCAGCCGTTTTTGGCCTGCCATCACTGGCACACCTCAGCAATCTACTGAGCCTTTCGGTATAAACACTGTATCGGCTGCTACTCCGCTAGGGGGATGTGAGGGGTTGATGAAGCATCTCTACCCCAAGACATAGGCACAGCCGCGATCGCCTGCTAGTAGCTCAGCCGTTGTTTTTAGTTAAAAGCCGTGTGTCTGATGCAGCGTCCTAAAGCTCTGCCGTAGGGCGTTTCTTCAACTGCAAATTCCAAATTGCTAGCCAGGGGGCGCACCGTCAAAACCTGCCCCGTTGCCGTATAGCCCACCCAGACCCCTGCTGCCGCCGTTGCTGGCTGTACCTGCACAGTTTCTACCAGCGTTTCGTAAGTAGCGTCGCCAAAGATCTTAACTGCAAAGGCGGCAGCAGCCATATCCAGCGTTTCAACCTGGTAAGATCGCTCGGCTCCGGCGGCTTCACACTGCCAAATAATGGCTTCATCAGATGGCATCGCAGTCATAGAGGCAAAGAGAAAACTTGTCAGCAGCAACAGAAAAACCATTTCTAGTCTGAAAATGGATGGGATATGCCAGAACCAGGGCAATCAGCACTCAGACAAAGTTTAAAGGTGGCAAAGGGGAAACCGCGATCGCTACTTTAGAAAAGTATAGCTAAGGCAGCAGGCAGAATGAATGCTTTTCCAGGAGCGGCTTGCAGCCGTTGAGGGTTTTCACCCTAGCGCTACAGCTATCATCCCCGACTTTAGCAAGTAACGAGAAACAGCCCATGACCCAATTATCTGCTATAGCCAAAACCGCCGGGGCGATCGCCTGGGTCTGCTTAATAGGGGGAGTCGGCTGTCGCAAACCGCCAGGGTCTGAGCAACTGACGATGGCCATTAATCAAGACGTCCTGACCCACTTGCGATCCCCTGAGCGTTTGTTGTCGTCAACACAGGTGACCCTTGGCGCTGTCGATAGCCCAGAGAATCGTTTATGGTCGCTGCTGCAACAGGCAGAAACGCACTACTTTGTGCTGATACGGCATGCCTTTGCTCCGGGCACAGGCGACCCAGCTAACTTTCAGTTGAATGACTGTTCTACCCAGCGCAATCTCTCAGCGGTAGGACAAGCCCAAGCGAGGCGCACAGGAGCAGCCTTTAAGCAGCGAAATATTGCTGTACGTCAGGTGCTATCGAGCCAGTGGTGTCGGTGTTTAGAAACGGCTGAGCTAATGGAGATAGGAACGGTTCAACCCTTTGCCCCGTTAAACTCTTTCTTTGGCGATCGCCGCCCTCAAGGCCCGCAGCAAACAGCCCAAATACGCGCTTTTATGCGCGAACAGACAGCCAACGCGGGTGTGACGGTGATGGTCACCCATGCGGTCAACATCACCGCTTTGAGTGGGGCTAGCGTTGCTTCAGGTGAAATGGTCGTTATCCAAGTTGATCGCCAAAATCAGCTTGAGGTTTTAGGCCAGATTGAAGCGCTGTAATATCAATTTTCGATTTTGGATTTTGGATTTTGGATTGAACAGTCTTGGCTCTGCAGACGTTTCGTCAGTCGATTGAAGCGCTGTAATATTAATTTTCGATTTTTGATTTTCGATTTTGGATTGAATAGTCTTGGCTCTGCAGACGTTAGACGTTTCGTCAGTCGATTGAAGCGCTGTAATATCAATTTTTGATTTTTGATTTTCGATTTTGGATTGAACAGTCTTGGCTCTGCAGACGTTTCGTCAGTCTCATCTGTGCCTTGCTTTTGCAGAATCGGTATCAGCCATTGCACACTCGGCTATAGCTAAAGGTAGCCGCCAGTGTGAAAGATTTTCGCTCAGTGGCTTTCAGCCATTTGCGCCGCTTAACAAGGCGCTACAGAGCGGCGGTGTTGAAGGCCAGCGTACACCCGGTTCTCAAGTTTTTGTAAAGCCATGCTGCTAACGCGTGAAACCGACAAACCTGAAGGGGTACTATACCGGGAGTCCTCTGATGAAACCACCGTCATCTTGTCTGAGTCACCACCCCCAGAACAACCGCAGAGCCGCTGGCAAATCGGCCATCAGCATCAGATGGTGTGGTTGATTGCTCACAAAATAACTTCCCATTCTTTACAGCTACCGCTGCGCTATGCTCACCTCACAGCATTCCCTGCCCCTCAACCTGCTCCACATTGATGACGATGCCGATGATGTGGCACTGGTACAGGTTTTGCTTGCACAGGTAGCGCTCAAGCAGTTTAGAGTTACCAGTGCTAACCGCTTGGAAAAAGGGCTAGTCTGTCTAGCGCGTCAACCCATCGACATTGTTTTGCTGGATTTGCACTTACCCGATAGCCAAGGGCTCGAAACCTTTCGGCAGCTTCATACCCAGTTTCCCAACATTCCCATCGTGATTTGTAGTAGCTGGAACGACACAGCTATGAGCATGGCGGCTGTGCAAGAGGGTGCTCAAGACTTTTTAGTCAAAGGGGATTTTGACGCCAAGCTATTGAACAAAACCCTGGCCTATAGCCTTGAGCGCTATCACCTTCTGCGGGCAGAAGCCGTTAGCCGCGCCAAAAGCGAGTTTTTAGCTGTGATGAGCCACGAACTGCGAACACCGCTGAATGCCATCATTGGCATGAGCGACCTGCTGCTGACGACTGAACTTAGCTCAGAGCAGCAAGACTTTGCTAAGGTCATTCGCAGCAGCGGTGATGTGCTGCTAACGCTGATTAACGATGTGCTTGACTTTTCCAAAATTGAGTCGGGCCAAATGCCTTTAGAAGAAAAAGCCTTTCAAGTGCGCGACTGCATTGATCAAGCGCTGGCTTGTGTGGGTTCTAAAGCAGCGCTCAAGCAACTGCAACTCAACTGCGACGTGCGATCGCAAGTGCCCGCTTGGCTCACGGGCGATGCTGGCCGCCTCAGGCAAGTGCTGGTTAACCTGCTGGATAATGCGGTCAAGTTTACGCCCGCTGGCAGCGTTTCTCTCACCGTAGAGCGGCGGACTGTAGATGGCGAGGCGATCGCCCCTGAAACTTTGCCCGCCTCCAGGCAGCTAGTCGAACTGGTCTTTAGCATTCGCGATACGGGCATAGGCATTGCGCCGGAACAAGAAACCCGGTTGTTTCAGCCATTCATACAGGCAGATAGCAGCATTACCCGGCGCTATGGGGGAACCGGGCTAGGGCTGAGCATTTGTCGGCAGCTTTGTCAGCTAATGGGGGGCAAAATCTGGTTTGAAAGCGTGCCTGGACAAGGGTCTACGTTCTTTTTCACCGTTCAGCTCCACAGCGATCCCGCCGGAGATCTAGACCCACCGCCGCTGGCACCCGCTAGCCCCAATCAACCCCCGCTGGCCTATCGGTATCCTCTGCGCATTCTGGTGGCAGAAGATAACCTGGTTAACCAAAAAGTGATGCTACACCTGCTGCAACGTTTAGGCTACCCAGCAGATATTGTCAGCAACGGTTTGGGCGTTTTAAGCGCCTTACAAAGGCAAACCTACGACGTAATTTTATTAGATGTTCAAATGCCAGAGATGGACGGCTTAGAAACCGCTCAGCGCATCTGTCAGCAATGGCCTGCCCCCCAACGCCCCTACTTAATTGCCCTGACGGCGGCTGTTTTGGCCAGCGATCGCCAAGCTTGCAAAGCAGCCGGAATGGACAGCTTCATCGCCAAACCCGTCAAAATGAACGAGCTAGCCACCCTGCTCCAAACCTGCGCTCAACGGCAAACCCTTGTCTGGGAACCGTAGTCTTTGTTCTGCTGTTAAAAACTGGTTAAACCTTAAACTGTGAAGCTGCGTCAGAAAACCTGGTTGATCGTCGGCACTGCCTTAGTAAGCTTACCTGCAATCTGTTTTGGAGCCGCTGCCATCTTGCTGCTGCGAGGATTCAGCACGTTAGAAACAAAAATCATCACCCAGCACGTCAATCGGGTTCTCGACGCCTTGGCCAATGATTTAGCCAGCTTGAATCGAACAGCACTAGACTGGGCAAGCTGGGACGAAACCTACAACTTTGCCGCTAACCAAAACTCAAGCTACCTCACAGCCAATTTACCCGAAGATGGCAGTTCTTTAATCGCGCTACGACTCAACCTGATGGCCTTTCTAGATCGGCAAGGTCAAGTTCTCTTTGCTCAAAGCGTCGATTTAGAAACGCAGACGCCGTTGCCAATTTCAGCTAATTTTTTAGCGCAGCTAACCCCCTACCGCCAATGGCTAAACTTAACCGAGCTAGATGACAATATCGTAGGGTTTTTGCCAGTAGAAGCAGGCTATCTGCTTGTCGTTGCCCGCCCCATCTTAACCAGTTACGATGAAGGCCCTGTTCGCGGCACGCTTGTGATGGGGCGTCTGCTAAACCCTAGCGAAGTTGAGCATCTCGAATCTTTAACCCAACAACCTCAAATTACGCTCGAATCAGTTGATCCTAGCCAGCTTTCTGCCGATTTTCCAGTCATTCAGCAACCCTTCCCTTCGCTTAAGCAGCCAGTCTTTATTCAGCGGCAGAACCGCAAAGAAATTGAAGGTTACACCTTAATCAACGACATCGCCGGACAACCCTTGTTGCGGCTGCGCGTTACCCACCCTCGCAATATTTATGCTCAAGGTTTGACCAGTCTGGGCTACTTATTTTTGGCAACCTTGACGACCGCCGCTATTTTTGGCGTTATTACCATCACCTTGCTAGAGCGAGGTGTACTCTCTCGCTTAAAAAAGTTAAGTCAAAAAGTGAGCCAGATTGGGGTTGCCCACGATTTTTCAACCCGGATTCAATTAACGGGGCAAGATGAGCTAACCGATTTAGCTCAAACTATTAACTGGACGCTCGATCAGTTAGAAGAAGTGCAGCAAAGCTTGCAACAAACCTCAGCCAAGCTAGCGGCTTCCAATGCTGAACTAGAACAGTTTGCCTATGCCGCCTCTCACGATTTGCAGGCTCCCCTGCGCAAAATTGAGGCTTTTAGCAACTTGCTGCAAACCACCTGTAGCTCTGCACTCGACGAAGCTGGTAAATCTTATTTGCAGCGAATTCACCGTTCAACCCAGCAAATGCGAGAACTGATTCAAGCGCTACTTGACTTGGCTCGAATCTCTAACCCTGTGCAACCTATGGCTACCGTTGACTTAACCAAAATCCTCAACGAAGTGGTTGAAGAGTTGGCTCCTCAGATTCACCAACTAGGGGCTGAAGTTACGATAGACTCGCTCCCTGCGATTGAAGCTGAGCCTCACCAAATGCGACAGCTTTTTCAAAACTTGATCGGCAATGCGCTAAAGTTTCACCCTGCTCATGCGGTTCCACGGGTAACGGTGAACGCTCAGTGGCCGCAAGCAAGCCTCTCTGCTGCTGATAGCGCTCAAGAGCCAGTTTGCCAGATTGCTGTTGCAGACAATGGTATTGGCTTTGATGAAAAGCATCAAGAGCGTATTTTCAAGATTTTTCAGCGGTTGCACACGCGGGAAGAGTATGAAGGGACGGGTATTGGCTTGGCTATCTGTACCAAGATTGTGCAGCGGCACCACGGTTTGATTTCAGCAAGCAGTCAACCGGGTTATGGCAGTACGTTTAAGGTCACCTTACCGCTGAAGCAACCTGTTTAGGGCGTTTTGATAGCCGATGAACTGCCGCTGGGGCGATATTGTTGAGCGGGTGAGAGCGTTTGATTGTCGCTCTGTTGATGGGGCTAGCGGCAGTCACCTGATTGAGACACTTAAATAGCTGTAAGCTGCTGGTAGAAAAGCTTTCCTGCTGCCCTCAGCCCTCAGCCGTCTACCTTTGGCTGTACTTTTAGACTTTTCAGTATGCTGAATATATAGTAGTATAATAGACCACATGTTTGGGTTTAATTGCAAAGCGGATGCAACTCGATTTCATCTTTTTGGATGCTAATAAAACGGGTAGAAGCTGAGCCTAAAACCTTTGAAAATCGGGTATTCGTGTTGTGGTGCACGCCTTTTGGGTGACGATCTTTCTCCCCGATGACATACTGCCTAATATTTGATTGTGCATGCCCGTGAAATTATGGTGACTAGGGACTCTGATAAGCGTGAAGCAATTCTCAATGCTGCTTTAGAGTTGTTTGCCGAGTACGGTTTTTATGGTACACCGATACCCCTGATAGCAGAGCGGGCGCATGTGGGAGCGGGCACGATTTATCGTTATTTTGAAAGCAAAGAAGCGCTGGGAAATGCTGTTTATCAGCGAGCTAAAGAGATGCTCTATGATGTGCTGAATCAAGATTTTCCTGAGGATCTGCCCGTTCGAGAACAGTTTCATGTTTTTTGGCAGCGCATCACCAAGTTTGCGATTGAAAATCCTCAGACATTTCAATTTTTAGAGCTGCATTCTCATGAGTCTTATTTAGATAAAACCAGCCGCACGGTTGAACTCAAAGTTTGGGAACCGGGCTTAACGTTTTTTGAAATGACCTGTCAGCGAAAAATCACCAAACCGCTGCCTTTAAAAATTTTGGTGGCTATTGTTTGGGGTATGTTTGTTGGGGTGACAAAAGCTGGTCAGCGAGGCCACTACAGTTTAGATGAAGATCTGTTCAATAAAGTTGAACAAATTTGCTGGGAAGCTATTCGCTACTAGTGAGATCATAGCTTTCATCCAGGGGGCGGCTCAATGGCAGGTGCGATGGCGTTTCAGGCTTTGGGTAGCGAAAAGCGAAACGTGCTGCCCCGGCCTAGCTGACTTTCAGCTTCAATACGTCCCCCTTGTAGTTCTACTAAGCGTTTGACAATTGCCAAGCCAATGCCTGTACCGCTTGCAGCTGGAACGGGCGATCGCTTAGAACGCCAAAATCGATCGAAGACATGGGGTAGCTCGTCTTCAGCTAGACCCAAGCCTGTATCGTTAACCGCTATCCAGACCTGGGCTGATGCTTCCCAAGCGGTGAGGGTAATTTTGCCCTGGCGCGTATGCTGAATGGCGTTGCCTAGCAAATTGACCAAAATTTGTTCCAAGCGATCGGGATCAGCCAACACGGGGGCGATTTCTTCATCACACTGCCAGCCCAGGCAAGGCCCATCGTCGGTGATCTGGCTTTCAAAGCGCAAAAGTAGCTTGTCGAAAAGGGGAGGCAAAACAATGACCTGTAAATGCAAAGGCAGTTGTCCAGCTTCAGCTTTAGAAAGCTCTTGCAAATCATTGATCAACCGCTCTAGGCGGCGGGTCTCGCGCACTAACAAATGGGCGGTTTCTACCGAAAGCGGTTGCTGCTGCTCAGCGACTTCCTCTAGGTAGCCCCGTACAATCGTCAAAGGTGTTCTCAGCTCGTGGGTTAAATCTCCGATTAGTTGCCGACGCTGCTGCTCTACGTTCTGTAAGCTTAAGGCTAAGCGGTTGAAGCTGTAGCTCAGTCGGGCTAATTCGGGAATATCGCTTGGAGGTACTCGCTCTGATAAGTTGCCAGCGGCAAACAAACGAGCAATTCGCTCCATCTGAACGAGCGGCGAGGTAATGCGACGAGCTACCCAGTAGCTCAGCCCTGCTGCTGTCAAACTGCCCACCATGAGCGATAAAGCCGTGCTGCCACTCCAGGCGGTTTCAAACCCTTCTAAAAGTTCTTCGCGTAGTTCGCTGATGGCATGGCTCATATCCACCAGGCGATCTAAATGGCCTGAAAACAATTGGTGTGAAGCGGCTCTGCTACTGATAATAAAGCTAACCAGCCCTACCAGCATCACCACCAAATGAGAAAAAAACAGCCGCGATCGCAACCCGCCTCTCATGGGGCTTCATCCTCAAATTTGTAACCAGTGCCTACAACCGTTTTAATAAATTGGGGATGGCTGGGATCAAGCTCTATTTTCTTGCGAAGACGGGCAACATGGGTATCGACGACCCGTTCTTCACCAAAAAAGTCGTCGCCCCAGAGCTTTTCAACCAGGTGGCTACGGCTCCAGGCGCGTCCAGGACGGCTGAGAAAAGTGGCTAACAAGTCAAATTCAAGCGTGGTTAGCTCTAGCTCCTCGGCCTGGTTTTCTAGATACCGGGTGGCAACGTGGCGGTCTAAATCGACCGCGAAGTGAAGTGTGCGATAAACCTCGCCTGGGTAGTCTTGTCGCAAGCTGCGCCGCAATAATGCCCGAACGCGAGCAACCAGTTCCATAGGGCTAAAGGGTTTGACTAAATAATCATCGGCTCCTGTTGAAAGGCCAATTACTCGCTCAAAGGCTTCGCCCTTAGCGGTCAGCATCAGAATATAAGGATCATAGGCACCTGCTAGCTTGCGGATGCGGGTACAAACTTCTAGGCCGTCCATACCGGGCAACATCCAATCCAGAATAATCAGGTTGGGCTGATGCGTTTTGAACTGATGCAGGGCTGCGTGGCCGTCTCGGCTTTGCAGGCAGGTAAACCCTTCTTTTTCTAAAAGCTGTTGAATGAAGTGAGCGATCGCGGCTTCATCTTCGACAATTAGAATTTTAGGTGCCATCGTTGCTAGACTCGAACGGACAAAGGACAGTGTAGGCAACGCGATCGCTAAGCTCTGTTAGACCTGGTGAGAATTCAACGCTGGGTGCAAGTCTTCGGAGAATTGTCATCAGTTTGACACAGCATTGCCATTAGGTTCTGCCAATTTAAGCATATTCCTTCTGCATTTCTATTAAACAATGACCACTGCCAAAACCCTACGCCAAACCCATCGCTTTTTGGCACCGATTATGCTTTTGCCTTTAGTGCTAACGGCATTGACGGGTTCTTTCTATCAGCTTGGCGAAATGATTGGCAACGATGACGCCGTTGAATGGCTGATCCATATTCACAAAGGTGATTTTGGCATCCTCGATTTACAAGGTATCTATCCGTTTTTGAATGCTTTGGGTCTTTTGGTGCTGGTGGGTACGGGTATTACCATGTGGCTTCAGCCTAAAAAAGGTCGTTTTCAAAAACGGATCAATCCTCCCAATGACTAACTGCCCCTGAGGATGCGATCGCGCTTGTGAGTAATTTTTGAGAGCGGTTGGCAGTAGCCTCGCATGGCGTCGGAACGGGTTGTTTCCAATGCCATGCTGAATGGTAAGGCTAGCATTGTAGGTTTATTGGCTGCAACCCAGGGGTCTGGGCTAGGCGTGTAGGGTTGTGATCACGCTGGCAGACGCCTGGGTTTTGGGGGCGCTACTCGGTTGCTATGGGCGTTTTGATTAGCACTCGCACGACTTCGCCAGGGTTGCCTGTTGGCTGTGGCTGGCTCCAGGCGGTGGCTTCGGCGTAGCCTTTGATGTGCATTAGGTGAATGTCGAGCTTGACGGCGTCGGCGTCACCGAGCAAGACATGGCGTACTTGCTTGCGCTTGGGGGTGGGTTGGGAGGTTGGCGCAGTAGCAGTTGTGGACGTATAGACGCCCAGGTCAGATGCTTGAAACATGATGTTCTGTTTCCTTTTGCTTTGTGGTCGAGGAAAACAGAACACGAAAACCCCAGCGCACCGCGTGATGTAACAAATCCGGTGGCTAGGGTAAACTGACCACTAGCCCGTAATCTGCTGCTTCAGGTTGCGGGTAAGGTGCTTGTTGGAGCTGGTATCTCCTTCAGGCACCGCCCGAGGTCTTCGAGTTCTGCGGTTAGATCCACCGTCGAAACGGCTTAATGAATGAGAATACGCATATAAGCGATTGGCGTCAAGCGTAGAGGCGCGATCGCGTTGGCCTTTTGTGCTTTGGTTTTTGGCAGTCTGTGGTGGCTGTTTGAAGAGTCCTATTTTTTGTGGCAAGAGTGGAAATCCCCCTAAATCCCCCTTTTTCAAGGGGGACTTTTAACCCCCCTTTTTTAAGGGGGGCAGGGGGGATCAGCAGGTGTCTAGATCCCCCTAAATCCCCCTTCAAAAGGGGGACTTTAAAGCTAATTTCTGCTTAAAACGTGAGATTTGAAGTTGATTAATGCTGATTGAAATTGATTAAAGATTTCTGTTGCGATCGCTTTTAATTTGCTCATTTTGGTCTTTTTTTAGGTTAAGTATTTTGGGCGATCGCAGGATTAGTAAAAGATCCCAAGGTTCTGCAAGAATCCTGGGATCTAAGGTTTTCAACTATTCCGAATTAAACCCTTCGATTGGGCGTACCACGGTTAAGCAACTCCAAGGTTCGCTTGATGGTTTCCAACTATTCCGAATTAAACCCTTCGGTTGGGAATCGCGACGGCTGCTCTCAAAGCAAATCCCTCGGAAGAGGTGTTTCCAACTATTCCGAATTAAACCCTTCGGTTGGGTTGCTTACCCCTGACCAAGAAAAAGCGTTAGGACGAAAGGTGTTTCCAACTATTCCGAATTAAACCCTTCGGTTGGGATTCTGCACACTTTGGCAGGTGGCTAGACGCGATCGCTAAAGGAGAGTTTCCAACTATTCCGAATTAAACCCTTCGGTTGGGCCGCGCTTCACAACAATTTGGGAAAAAGGAATGGTGTTGTTTGTTTCCAACTATTCCGAATTAAACCCTTCGGTTGGGATTCAAGTATCGATTGAAGCTTACCAGAGCCTGCTAAAGCTGGCTGTTTCCAACTATTCCGAATTAAACCCTTCGGTTGGGTACAGCACTGGGGTTTTAAGCACTTCTGGTGCCACAGTGCATTGTTTCCAACTATTCCGAATTAAACCCTTCGGTTGGGACGCGTGACAGACCAAAATGGCAGCGTCAACG